>DASZDV010000334.1:0-6764 GCA_035941575.1 Pyrinomonadaceae bacterium | reverse complement strand
GGACGTCCACTGCCTCCTGATACAGGCCCATTGACGCCAACACGTTCGCGAGTTCGTAATTGAGCGTCGGAAACTTTCCATACTGGCGCGCATAGCGCATCGCACGCTCGGCATCGAGCGGGCGCTTCTGACCGAGATACGCGTGAGCCAGCGCGATCTGCGCCCACGTATACAGCGACTCGACAGCAACGGCTCTGCTCGCGAGATCGAAAGCTTTCTCGTTGTTACCGTGGGCCGCGAACCAATATGCGGCGCCTGTCAGTAACGCCAGGTTACGCGGTTCCGCTGTTAGTGCAGCATCGAGTTCCGTATTCGCTTCGTCCTGGCGCGAGAGTTCGAGCAGCGAAATCACTTTTCCCGTGCGTGCGGCGCGGTCTTTCGGATCGACGGCGAGCTGTTCGTTGTACAGCGCCAACGCCTCTTCGGCTTTGCCGGATGCGCGGTAGATGTCTGCAAGACTGATACGCGACGCTTTCGACGACGGATCCAGTTCGAGCGTTCGTTTGTACTCAGCGGCGGCATCGTCGAGGCGCAAAGAGATGTGATAACCAAGTGCGAGCATGCGGTGCGCGTCTGCAAGGTCCGGCGCGAGTTTGATTGCGCTTTCAGCAATGCGGATCGCCTCATCACCACGTTCAATCCCGAGATAAAAATCGGCCAGCGCCAGCAGCCGCTTTGGATCTGAACCAAACTTACTTTCAATGGTTTGCGCTGCCTTGAACGCCGCTTCCCGCTCACCGCGCAAATACAGGTTCGCGGGTATTTGCGCGAGCACGCCGGAATAGAGTTTGTCGGAAGTTGTTGCATCCGCTTCGTCGATTGCGCGCAGCAGGTGTTCGACGCCGCCAACACTGTCGCCGTCTTTCAACTTTTTATCGCCCAGGCCCGCGTGCGCACTGACGAGGTATTCAACCGCGCGCGCACGTTCTTTCGACTGCGGATGAGTGTCCAGGAATTCTTTTAACTTCAGCGTACGTTCAGCCAACGGAAGCACCAGTGTTAGCGAGACAGTCTCTTCTTCGTCCTCTACTTCAACCGGCTGCGCTGCTTTCTTCGTCGAGCTCTTCGTGAGGTTTGTGGTGCCTTTCGCGTTCATGTTCTTACGCGTCGGCTTGACCGGTTCAGGCTTAGGCTCAGTTTTGGGCGGCTCAGTTGTGGGCGCTTCAGTCCTGGCGGCTTCAGTTTCGGTCTTCACTTCCGCGGGTGACGGTTCGGCTTTCGGAGTTTCGGTCGGACGTGCTGCTGGTGAAGGTGTTTCGGTTGGCGTTGGTTCGAACTTCGGCGCTTCAGCCGGAGGCGTCGGCTGCGGTTCCTGCTCGCGCACGCGATCGGCAACCACGCGCGGACGCGTTTTCTGATCGCTTGTTACACTTACCAAAATTGGTTGCGGCGTTTCAGGATTCGCAGATGTTCGATCGACTGCCACAGTTGAAGGTTCCAACTCAGCAGCATTGAAACCGATCTTCTCTGCGAGCGCGTTGACGAACACATAGATTCCACCTTCAACTGCTTCCGTGAATCGACCTTCACTCAATGGACCATGCATCCGATAACTGACCTCTCCCAGCACACCGTCAGGCAACTGACTCTGAACGGCGCGGGTAGACTGAGTGAACGAACTTTTTGACTCTGCGGAAATCACGAGCAACAGTGTCTTGGTCCGGCTGTTTCTCGATCCGATCTTCCAATCGTTAGCGAGGCGCTGTGAGAAGTCGGCGATATCCCGGCCGCCGGTCGCGTCGACCGTTGCGATGTAAAGCTCGATTTTGGTCTTCTGTTTCAAAGCGGCGAGGACACTTTCCAGTCGATTCTTTGCCTGCGGATCGATTACGCCGGCAGCGTCGGTGATGTGACTGGTTGGTGAGGGCCGCTGCACTGATTGGGCCAGCGGCGTCGCCGTTGTCAACGCAAATAGACCAACAGCCGCGAATACTGCCAGGCCGAAGTTCAAGACTCGATATGTTGGGAGCATCTCGATGTTTTTCCGTGTTGAGTTTTGGGGGACGATTCGGGGCACATGATAACATCTTCTCCGCATATTGCGCCTTTGCCGGAACTCCTTTGCATCGCCATGAGTGAATTGGATGAAGCCTGGGCATTAGCACTCGCCGAAGCCGAGCAAAAAGCTCGTGTCGCGGGGCGCCAAGACCTTGCTGAGTACCTTTCTTTGCGAAATTCCAACGATCTGTTGCGCAAGGCGGGTATCGATTGGTTGGTTACCAGCTTCGTGAATCTGGCGGCAGATGCGAACCGTGCGGGCGCGAACATTGACACCTTAACAACCGACGGACACCGGTTTCGGGTTGGGAATTCCACCATGGTCGGACGTCTTATAACTCTCAACAGCGGAGTGCGTACCGTTGCCGTTGAAGCGGGCTGGCCGCGTGTTCCACGCGATGGTTTTGTAAGAGGCGGCGGACTCGCGGCCGCCAATATTCGTCACGTCGGAATTAGATCTGCGAGCGAAGAGTTGTTGTTGTCGAAGGCGTCAAACGGCGCGCCGCAGTGGACCTCAGTTACGAAGAGTTCGCGCGAGTTTCACGCGTCTGATATCCGCCGGCACCTCACGATCCTGCTCGGCGATCACAGCTAAAACCCTTACCGAGACCGCACAACGTTTTCCGGTACGGCTGCACGTTTTGGCGCTAACCGATCTCTAAAACCTCATTTTCCTTCGCAAAAACAATGGGTTTTTACCACGTGGCGATAAAGGCACAACACTTGCCATTGACGCTGGCAGCGGAGAACGCTGGCTGAGGGTCAGTCCCCAGACCGAAGTGAATTCTGAGGAGAAAGATTAATGAAGAAGCACACACTGAAATTTTCAATCTTCGCTGCGGCGCTATTGGCGCTCAGCTTGCCGGTTGCAGCGGCTGCCCAATGGGGAGGCTATCCTCAAAATCGTTATCCGGACAATCGCAACGATCGTTACGGACGTTATGACGAACGACAAGTGCGCGATTCAGTTCACCGGCTCGATCGTTTGGCGAAGGACTTCGAACGCGACATGGATCGCGCTTTGGATCGAAGCCGCGCCAACGGCAGCCGTCAGGAAGATCGCATTAACGATCAAGTGCACCAGTTTCGTGATGCTGTCGGCGATCTCAAATCGCGCGTTGGTAATGGCCGCGACTTGAACCGCAGTGCCGACGAAGCTCGTCGCGTGTTGCAGGAAGGCCAGCAATTGGATCGCGTTGCGCGTCCGCGTTGGTTTGACAACCGTCTCGGGTCTGAGTGGTCAGCGATTCAGCAAGAGCTGCGATTCCTCGGCGATGTTTACGGTTTCCGATACAGCGGCGGCTATGGCCGTGACGACGATTACCGTCGCAATGACGACTACCGCCGGCGCAACGACGATCGCAACCGCAACAACAACGACTGGTGGCGAAGAATTCCGTTCCCTCAGTAAGACACTGCCTGTAAGCTGATCTGCTTGTAACCTACCCGTTGTAACTTCCATTCAAAGGCCTCGGCAAACCCGGGGCCTTTGCCCTTTGCGGGTGTTTGTGCTTTTTTGTGGGGCGATGCCGGGCACCCTTTATCTCGTCGCCACGCCGATCGGAAACCTTGCGGATATCACGCACCGTGCTCTGCAAGTGCTTAGAGACGTCGATCTAATTGCCTGCGAAGACACACGCCACACCCGCAAACTGCTACAGCATTACAGCATCGACACAAAGACCGTCAGTTATCACGAACACAACGAACAGCAACGCACACTCGAATTGATCGAACTGCTGAAGCAGGGAAGCGACGTCGCCCTCGTTTCAGACGCCGGCACGCCGGCGATTAGCGATCCTGGATTTAGATTAGTGCGCGCTGCGATACAGACAGGGATAAACGTTGTTCCGGTTCCTGGTCCAAGTGCGTTGGTGTCGGCGCTCATCGCCGCCGGATTGCCGACTGACGAGTTCTTCTTCGGTGGATTTCTGCCCGCGAAATCAACTGCTCGACGCGCGCGACTCAGCGAACTGCGATCAGTGCCTGGCACATTGATCTTTTACGAAGCGCCGCATCGACTCGCCGCGTCTCTCAAAGACGCTTACGAAATACTCGGCGAACGTGAAGCCGTGATCGCGAGAGAGCTGACGAAATTGCACGAAGAGATCAGGCGAGGACGTTTGAGTGAACTGAGCAAACACTACTCAACTGACGAGCAACCCCGCGGAGAGATCGTTTTGCTGATCGACCGAACTGTGCTGGATAACACGAATGACGCGCAACCACGCCAAACAAGCGTCGCAGCACTCGTCGAACAGTTTGAAGCCGAAGGACTGGACCATCGCGCGGCATTAAAGAAAGCGGCGCGTGAGTTACAACTCTCACGCGCCGAAGCCTATCGCAGGTTAGTTGCCGAACGAGGACAGGCTTAGCTTCCACCGAGTTGCGTCGGCAAAGGTTTGTCGACCTTCAGCCTCTTCGGACGATTCGCGATTTCCCACGCGGTCATGTAGATCGTGCGCGTGACCTTTTCCATCTTCTGATAATCGATTTTGTCCGGAGTGTCGCCGGGACGATGATAGTCCTCGTGTGTTCCGTCGAAGAAAAAGATGATCGGAATACCCTTTTTCGCGTAGTTGTAATGATCGCTGCGGAAGAAGAACCGGTTGGGATCCTTCGGATCGTCGTACTTCGTATCAAACGTCAGGTTAAGAAACGATTTGTTCACCGTGTTGACGAGTTCGCCGAGTTCGGTGCTCATCATCGTCGAACCGATCAGGTAAATCGAATCCGGCCCGGTCAGTTCGGCGTTTCGCGTATTTGTATCGCCTTCCTTTTTGCTGCGGCCAATCATGTCGATGTTGATTTGCGCGACGACATGGTCCAGCGGAACCGTCGGATACTCGGTGAAATAACGCGAACCCCACAGACCTCTCTCTTCGCCGCAGTGCCAGACAAACAGGATGGAACGCTTGGGACGCGTCGGCGACTTCGCCAGTGCTTCAGCCATACTCAACAACGCGGTCGTTCCGGATCCGTCGTCATCAGCGCCGTTGCAGATCGTGTCGTTGCCTGCCGGCGGACACCTGCTGCCCACATGATCGTAGTGTGCGCCAAGAGCTACATACTCCGACTTCAACACCGGATCACTACCTTCCCACACAGCAACCACATTTTGCGTTGGCACCGTCTCGGAATTGTTCGCCAAGGTCAATGTAACTTTCTTTTGGTCGTTCATCACAAACGGCGCGGGCAAGCTGGTGCCGTAAGAAGCATTAAAAATTCCTGACGCCGACTGCTTTTCACCGGCGAAGAGCGATTGCGCAATCTCGGGCGAGACGACGATGGTTGGCAATGGATTGCTTGTCTGTGATTGAAACTTCGCGACGACGATTGAGCCACGCTCCATGAATTGGCGCGTCCGCTGCCAGTTAGCGAGATACTGAAAATCGGGAATGTAGATCAAACCGACTACACCTTTCTTCCGGCCGTAGTCGGTGGGGTTCATATAGTCCTCGCCGGCCTTGCCCATTTCCGAGGTCATGATTCCGCGTGGGCGCTGGTTGGGCGTGCCGAAGATCACTGCGATTTTTCCGGTCGCGTCGATGCCTTTGTAAGCATCCATGTCCTTCGACTTGATGAACCATCCGTTACCTGCAAACACGAGCGACCCACTAACATTGCCGGAACCACCAGCCGGAAGAAAATCGGTGCCGCTCGTTAATGCGCGTCCAAAGTATTCGACTTTCGACTGGCCCGTGTCTGCGCGATCTCTTCGCAGGTCGATACGTTGGAAAAAGCTGCCGTTGTCGCCGGCGGGTTTGAATGCCCAGCGCGTCAGGTTCATCGCGAGAAACTTCGCGGTCGTGTCGAGTCCACGCGAAGGAGTGTCGCGTCCTTCCATTTCGTCGGAGGCGATGAACGTTAAGTAGTCTCTCAGTTGTGCTGCGGCGATCGTATCGACACCGCGTTGCGCCGTTACTGAAGCAGCAGCCTTTTTCGATTTGGCAGCGCGTTGAGCGTAGGTTGAAGGAAACGTGGTGACGAGCAGACTCGCCAGCACGAGCGCGGTTAAGAATCTTCTCATTCAATCTCCAGAAGAAGCGATTATGTTTACGAGAGCGATTGGGGAATTGCTTTTGATGCGCGAACCGGGCACCGGTTACGCGTGTTGCACTGCTTGCACCAGCCGGGTCAGTGTGTCCTTCGCATCGCCGTACAGCATGCCTGTGACCGGTTTAAAAAACAAAGGGTTCTCGAGGCCGGAGAAGCCTTTGCCCTGTCCGCGCTTCAACACAACTACGGATTTTGATCTGTCGACTTCGAGAATCGGCATGCCTGCAATTGGACTGGAAGGATTGTCGCGTGCGTCGGGATTCACAACGTCGTTGGCGCCAATGACGACGGCAACGTCGGTCGTGGGAAACTCGGGATTGATCTGTTCCAACTCATACAACGCCGAGTAGGGAACGTTTGCTTCTGCAAGCAACACGTTCATGTGTCCGGGCATACGGCCCGCGACTGGATGAATGCCGTATTTGACGGTGACGCCGCGCTTCTCGAGCACGTCTGCGAGTTCGCGCACTGCGTGTTGCGCCTGCGCCGTTGCCAATCCGTAGCCCGGCACAAATATGACTTTGTTCGCATAGGCGAGTTGAGTGGCGATGTCGTCAAGACCGACTTCGCGCATCGAGCCCTGATGATCGCTTCCCTCAGCGGCAGTTGCGGCGCTGCCGAACGCGCCAAACAGAACGTTCGTAATCGAACGATTCATTGCGCGGCACATCAGGATCGAGAGGATGAAACCCGAGAAACCGTCGAGC
>DASZDV010000333.1:0-1794 GCA_035941575.1 Pyrinomonadaceae bacterium | reverse complement strand
GTGACGCCGAAATAGTAAAACGGCCACAGATCACACGGATCGGCTTGTAATCTGTGTCATCGGTGGAAACCGATCAGCGTGCGTAATACCCGGGCTTCGTGCGCGCGGTCAGCTCCGACTGAGTTACTTCCACGCGTATCTCGTGCCATTTGCCGCGGGGACGGTCGCCGGGTGGCTGGTACCGGACCGTGTAAAGAGTCCGCAGGCTTGCCGCCACTTCACGATACAGTTGCGCCATGTACTCCAGCCGGTTGATCTCGTTCAAACGTCCACCAGTGCGATCCGCCAACGACTGCATGCGCGCTCGCGCCGCCGCGTAAATTCCAGTGATGTTCGGCGAAGGCAACGGCAAACGCTTCGGATCGCCGGATGGCAACGCCAATGGATAAATCGTTACTCCCTGCCGGTCAGCGGACGCCAGCACCGCGTTTAGATCCGCACTCGAATCGGGCTTGATTGTAGCGAGTGCTTCTGCGTCAGTTTGCGCACTTGCAAGTGTGGCGCGATCCGCGTTGCGCTGGTGTGTATCGAGTCCATCCGTGAGCACGACGATCGCTTTGCGCCGTTTCCCTTCCTTCTCCAATTCTTTGAGCGCGTACTTCAGCGCGTCATAGAAATGCGTTTCGCCTGCGCCTTCAGCAATCTCGATCGCGTACGCGGTCTTTTGCCGGTCGACTGAGAAGCTTGCCAGCGATTTGACTTTCGCGTTGAACTGGATGACTGCCACTCGGTCGTCTGGCGCAAGCACGTCAAGAAAACGTTGGCTCGCGAGTTTCAACTGCTGCCGGAAATTTACAGTTGAACCGGACATATCGAGCAACAGCACGAGACTGAAAGGCGCATCCGTTGATTCAAAATGCTGGATCGACTGCTTCACGCCGTCTTCATAAACAACAAAATCGTTCCGCGTTAAGTAGGTGACTGGACGTCCCTGCTTGTCGACTACGCCGACGTTGAGCTGCACCAGCGACGTTTCAGTTCGCACAACGTCGTCGACGTCCTGCGCGTTTGCAGTGACAACGCAAAAGATCGCCAGGAGTGCAAGGAAAAGAAATAGCCGGCCGAGGGTGAAAGAGTAATTCTGGTATTGCATGCGTAAATCGGTCGTGAAAGTATGCCCGCCCCACACCATTTTTTCAAACGCGCTGAATTCCGACGTCGGCGGGCGAGTAACGGTTGCTTTTAGAACGACTTATAATGCGCGGCATAGATAGGGAAGGACCTCACAAACATGCCAATTCTCACGAGTTACCGGCCAAATTTCTGTTGTGAATGTGGAAACAAGATTGTGCGCCTGCGGTGGCGCATTTGGACCAGCAGAAAATTCTGCGACAAGTGTTTTCGATCTTTTGCGAAGTCGCGGTGGTTGCAACCTTCGCTGACCGTTTTTGCTTTGGTGTTTGTCGGTATGTTGATTGGGCGGGGTTGCCGTCGCGTGCCACCGCCGCTGATCATCGAGCGAGCAGCCAGCGGTCCGACGCAGAGCGCCACAACGCAGAGCTCTACGACGCAGAGCGCCACACCTCTTGCGGCATCACAACCATCACCCGCACTCGACGAGATCTACACTTGCGGCGCGCGCACAAAGAAAGGCACACCCTGCTCGCGACGTGTACATGGACCAGTACGCTGCTGGCAACACAAAGGCGCTCCCGCGATGTTGCCCTTAGGAAAGTTGCGCATTAAGGAGTGAACAAGGCAAAGCCGCTGGTTAGCGGAGGGAGCGCCGAAGGCGCGGGAGAAGGTAGCCAGGGGCCGCGCGAAGCGCGCAGCCCCTGGGATCGTCAAAAATTA
>DASZDV010000332.1:0-2116 GCA_035941575.1 Pyrinomonadaceae bacterium | reverse complement strand
TTAGCGGGTCGACTAGTACGAGAACACTGGACAGGAGGATGCAAAAGTAACTCGTTAGATGCAGACGCAAAAATGGTCTGACTCGTGAAACAAGCCAACGCATCTCAGCATTCTGTTGCATCATTCAATTTCCCTGTTCACTCGCTGGTTGACGGTTTATCAACAGCGGCGCACGCCGTTTCGACACAAGGTGTGTAGTAACCGACTACCCGGCCGACAATCTCGGCCTCGCGCGGGTAGAGAAAGCGGCGAATAGTTGCGGGGGAGGAGTGATGCGGAACGATCAGCAGTTGATTACCTTGCAACTCACACCAGCCGCACGCATATGCATCGCGTAACTCGACAAAGTAAATCGGCCTCTCGAATTCATTTCGCCATGGTGTCGTCTGCAATTTGTTTTGGCTCGTATCAATTTTCAAGAGTGAGCCCGGACGGATGAGCGGATACATCGTCAAATCAGTCGAACCAAGATACCCGCACGTGAGATGCGACTGTCCGTTGTCTTCTCCGAAAGTGAATGGCGCGTCGTGGGTAGTTGATGATTCGGATACGAGGCTCGTGACCGCGCTCGACGCTGCTTCCAAACCGAGGTCCGCGATCGCAGCGGGTGAGAGCAATTGCGTGAGATCTGGATTTGCAACCGATCCATACTTGTCTTTGTTGGCGACGTCGATGTCGTAAAGACACAAGAGATCGGAAAGATTGACGTGGTAAATCACACTGAGACTGAAAAGCTTGCAGCTGCTCGGCTCGGAACGGCCGTTCTCAAGTTGGGCCAACCACGCGTTGGAAATCCGAAAGCGTTTGTCGCCCTTCGCCTCGGCAATCCTTCGGCTTGCCTGTTCAACCTCACGTACCGTGATATGCCGTTTGTTACGGAGGCGTTTGAGCTGCTGACCCGGCGCCACAGTAATCCTTCCGCTTGTCCGGGTGGGCTTGGTTAAGGGAGTTGCGCGGGAGGCGTTTACGAGGCTTCTATTTCAGGGCCGCGAAGTTTATCGAACTGCGATCTGCGCTGCGAGTAAGAAAGATCTTTGTCCGGTATCTCGGAGCAATTGGGTGAAGTGAACTCCTTTAGTTGTCAGGTTTGAGTACTTTGCTCTAAAAACAACACCCGCAAACGACAAAAGCACCGCAGACGTGCTTTCTCGATCGTAACGAGACAAGGTAGCAGCAACAAAAAACTTACCGCGCAGGAAACCGCAAACATTTGTTCTGAATCACGGAAAAATCGATCACTCCGGATAAAGTACTCCTACTACTTGACCGATGATCCTTATTTCACTCTGCCTGAACTCTTCACGCACGTTTCCCGATAGTGGATGCGGGACCAGCACAATCTTTTCGTCAGACGCATACTCGAGATATGCGCAGGTGAACCCGCGTGGAGTCATCACATAGAACAGTTCGCGCTCGTGATAGCTGAGATTCTCTGCGGGACGGATCTTGTCCAGGAGTGTGTTCACTAACAACCGGCTGCCCGGCGGCGCGACTGGCGAAGCGTTTCTATCCTCCTCGCCGACGACCACATAACAGTAGTGCGGAGGATAATACGAACTCAGATACTCGACTTCGAGATTGGCCCAACGGTTCGCCACTGCGTCAAAAAACTGCGTCTCCTCAAGATTCGCATCGTCCCGCACGACTGGCATTCTCAGTTTACGATTTCGCACGACGGCATCGAGGCTTACTTCGTGAGTGCGTGCGCGCGTGAGTTCGAGTTGTTCGGTGAACCGCTTCTCGGGTTGAAGGCCTAGCGCTGCGTCTATGTCCTCGCGCGAAAGATTCAATACGATTCGCAGTGCATCAATCTTGGCAGTGCCAGGCTGGCGAATCGTTCCGCTAATGATGTTACCGAGCGTTGACTTTGCAATGCGCATGTCAGGGTTGTTATGAAGTTTCGCTAACCGCTCGGTTTCCGTGACGATGTCTTTGTACTTTAGTCCGAGCAGCTTCATCGCTGTCACGATGAGACTGCCGAACGGCGCCGTCGTGTGGTTTTGCGGCCGTCCAGGTTTCGTCTCATGAAACTGATCGACTTTACGGTGACTATCGTCCACAGCTTGGTCCATACCTTCGAGTCGCTGGACGCAAAGGCTCAAGTGGGCGATAACTC
>DASZDV010000331.1:0-3513 GCA_035941575.1 Pyrinomonadaceae bacterium | reverse complement strand
GCACATCATCTGGCTCTACACGTCAGACCCGATCGTGACTCAATACGGTGTCGATTGCTTGCGGATCGTCGCTTACGGATTCTTGTTTTACGCCTACGGTATGGTGCTCGGGCAGTCCTTCAACGGCGCGGGCGATACCTGGACACCGACGATAATCAACTTGTTTGTGTTTTGGCTGTGGGAGATTCCGCTCGCCTACGTTCTGGCCGTAGTTCTTCAGTTCGGCCCGCGCGGCGTATTCATCGCCATCACGATAGCCTTCTCGACGCTTGCGGTGGTTAGCGCCGCCGTCTTCCGGCGGGGCCGCTGGAAGCGCAAGGTCGTGTAGCTATTAGCGGTTTCTTAGTAACGAGTCCGAACAGTGTGTCGGGCTTCGTTACGCCTTTTTACTCAATTCATCGTCTGTCGCTTGAAAAAACGGCGGCATCTTTGTTGCTACAAAGATCCGTTGGGAATGTGCTGAGAACATGGAGGGTCCCATGGGAGATGGTTTAAAGGGTAAAAAAATCGCGATTTTAGTCGCGGACGGATTCGAGCAGGAAGAGTTAACTGGTCCAAAAGAAGCGTTGGAAACAGCGGGCGCAGAAATCGAGATCGTTTCGCCGGCGGAAGGGCACGTGCAGGGCTGGAATCACGACAACAAGGCTGACAAATTTCCCGTTGATATGCCGTTGAATCTCGCGCGTTCAGACGATTACGACGGGTTGTTATTGCCGGGAGGCGTGCGGAATCCCGATCAATTAAGGATGTTGACGAGGGCGATTGAATTTGTTGATGGTTTTTTTGCAACCCATAAACCTGTGGCGGCCATCTGTCACGCGCCATGGCTGCTGATTGAAACAAACGTCATCAAAGGCAAGACAATCACTTCGTGGCCATCATTAAAAACTGATCTGATGAATGCCGGTGCGCAGTGGGTTGATCGAGAGGTCGTGGTTGACGACGGACTCATAACGAGCCGTAAACCGGCGGACATTCCTGCTTTTAACAAGAAAATGATTGAAGAGTTTGCTGAAGGGCGATACGCGAGACAACGTGCAGCGTAGCGCGATTACATTTTCTTCGCCGTGGATCCGAGCCGGACAACACCGGCTTGGACCACCTTTGCGTTGATGCCGCGAAGACAGAGTTCTTTTCCCACCGTCGAGTTCACAAACTTCATCGCGTCCAGACCAAACCGAGAAACGAACTTGTGACAGCCCGTGTGTGGTAGTGAACTGACTTCCAGCACCGCTGAACCAATTGACAACCGAGTTCCGGCAGGCAGGTTCTGCTTACTGAGATCCATGTCGATGTAGAGTTGATCGCCGGCGAGGCTCCAGCGAGTTTTGTCTTGGGCGACGAGTTCAGCGACGCGCGCGTTTATGATGTTGATCTGCATTTCAGGATGCGGACCACCATCGGCCGTTTTTGAACTGCCGCGAAAACACCAACTATCGCCAATCAGACCGTTAACCGGATCGAGCTCAGCTTCGTCGAGAACTTCACGTTCGTCGACCTGTGGCCGCCGCACGATCAGTTGCACTACACCTTCGTCCTTAGGCGCCGACCGCAGGTGGTCCAGCGCCGCCTCGAGTTCCTGCATGGTCAGATGTTTCACCGTTGTCTCCATACCGACTTTTAAGAAGCGCATACTATACGTCTACTGAACCAATAAACCAATTTCCGCCGGCGACTTTTGTGCTAAAAGAAGCCCGAAGGCGGTCAATTCGTCATGATGAGAAAACTAGTTTTCGCGACCTTGGTACTGGCGGCAGTAATGATCTCGATCTACATCGCTTCCGCACAGCAAACCCAATCAGGCGATCTAACCGGCAACTGGGCCGTCCGCAACGTAAACGACACCGAAGGCACCGTCCGTTCGACTTATTTTAACCTCAAACAGGAAGGCGGAAAGATCACCGGGACGATTCGGACGACTCAGTTTTTCTACACCGTCAAAGAGAGTACTGGTGGACCTGAGGGATTCACGTTAATCGCAACCATGCCCGACGGGCGCAACGAACGACGCGTTCAGTACGAAGGCAAGTTGGTCGGTGACAAACTGAGGATCGGACGGCGTATGCGTCCGGACGCGCCTGTCACTGAGTTGATCGCGAAACGCGCGCCTGCTGGCGAGGGTGCGCTCCCGGCGCGGATCGAGCCACCTGCGCGACACAAAGTTCCCTACAACGGTCTCGCAAAAACTCCGCCGATGGGTTGGAACAGTTGGAACAAGTTTGCCGGCCGGATTGATGATGCCACTGTGCGCGGTATCGCAGACGCGATGGCGTCAAGCGGAATGAGAGAAGCCGGATACGTTTACATCAACATCGACGACACGTGGGAAGCCGGTCGTAATGCAAGCGGTGAGATTCAAACCAACAAGAAGTTTCCGGACATGAAGGCGCTCGCCGATTACGTGCATAAGAAAGGACTCAAGCTCGGAATCTACTCATCGCCCGGACCGAACACATGTGCCGGTTATGAAGGCAGTTACGGTCACGAAGAACAGGATGCGATGACATACGCGAAGTGGGGCATCGATTATCTGAAGTACGACTGGTGCGGCGCGCGCACGTTGTACACAGACGAAGAGATGCCCGCGATTTACCAGAAAATGGGCGACGCGCTTTTGAAAACGGGCCGGCCAATCGTCTACAGCCTCTGCCAGTATGGACGTTTCGATGTGTGGAAGTGGGGACCCGAAGTTGGTGGGAATCTCTGGCGCACCACGGGTGACATTCGAGACACGTGGGACTCGATGACCGGAATCGGTTTTCGTCAGCACGAGCTTGCGGAATATGCGCGTCCCGGCCATTGGAACGATCCGGACATGTTGGAAATCGGCAACGGCGGAATGACGGAGACGGAATACAAGACGCACATGAGTCTCTGGGCGATGTTGGCGGCGCCGTTACTCGCTGGAAACGATCTGCGTCAGATGTCTGCCGAGACGCTCGCGATCCTGACGAATCGCGAAGTGATCGCAGTGGATCAGGACAAGTTGGGAAAACAGGGAAGCCGGGCGTGGAAGTCGGGCGATCAGGAGATTTGGACGCGACAGTTGTCAGGCGGCGCGATAGCCGTGGCTTTTTTCAACCGTTCAAAGGATGAAGCGAAAATGAGTGTGAAATGGGCGGACATCGGCGTCCCGGCGAAGCGCAAAGTGCGCGACTTGTGGGTACATCAGAATATCGAGGCTCAGGGCGAAGAATATTCAACAGCAGTTCCGGCCCATGGTGTAGTCATTTTGCGCGTTAATTAGAGACAAAATTTTTGGGCAGGAAGGAGAGACCTGTGTTATAAAGACTGCCTCCGATTCACGCCTTCCCCCGCAGGCACAGATAATTCTCAATTAACCCGAGTTACATTCGAAGGAGTGACCCTCATGTTAGTAAGACTGTGTGTTTCGCTTTTCGTACTAGGTCTAACGTTTTTCGCAATGCCCCTTCCTACCTTCGCTCAAGGAACTGCCAATGGCACATATAAGTTCATCATGGAAGATGGACTGACGAAGTATCTCGAGTTCGA
>DASZDV010000330.1:0-3837 GCA_035941575.1 Pyrinomonadaceae bacterium | reverse complement strand
AATGCCGTTTCCGATTTCGCTACGGGTATCTCGGCTCCTGTCGATTTGAAAGTTTCAGCCGATGGATTTCTTTATTACCTGGCCAGGGGCGCAGGCTCCGTTAGTCGCATCGGTTTCCCGGCAAGCGGAGATAACACGCCGCCAACTGTTTCGATCACAAGTCCGACAGACGGCTCGCTGGTCGCACGAAAATCGACGGTCACGATCAACGCATCAGCGAGTGATAATGTCGGCGTTACGCGCGTGGAATTTCTGGTGAACGGCACATTGCAGTGCACTGATACAGCCACGCCGTACAGTTGCAACTGGCGAGTTCCAGGCGCGCCAAACAAGAACTATCAACTACAAGCTCGCGCGTTTGATGTGGCAGGCAATTCAGCGACGAGTGCGACGGTTCAAGTGCGGTCTCGTTGATGCTTTGCCTCAAAAGTCTCGTGCTGCGGCTATGCCGCCCGATGTGCGGCGAGGCTTTGCCTCGCCGGCGCGACCGAGTTAACCACCGGGCTACGCCCCTCGTTCGGGCTTTGCCCGTTTGGGCCAAAGGCCATACGAGGGTCACAGCCCAGTTTTTTCTCTTAGGGTGAACGGCAAGGCAAAGCCTTGCCTCACATCAAGCGGCAAAGCCGCGGCGGGAGGTTTTAAGGCAGGGCCTCTCGTTGAGAGTGACGCTATTTCAGGATAGCGGCTTGCGCGCTGAGGTTGAGGAGATGCCAGCGTTGAAAGGTATTGATAGTCTCGCTCGGCATTACGCGAACGTACGCGGTCTGAAAATAGAGTGTTTCGGGTGAAGGCCACTCGAACCTGACGATTGGATTGAACGACGGCGGAACTGTCGGTGATGACGACGACGCCGGCGTCGGTGACGCGCCGGGCTTTGCGTCGGCTTTTTTTGTCCCGCTTCGTTGTTCGTAACTGACGGACGCGGAGATCAATTGATCGCCTAAAGCTATTCGTCCTTGAGTTGGCGTGCTACCCCCGGCGTCATAGATCGCGATATCGGTATCGAAAGCCGTCGCCACTTTGGAAGCATCCGGCGACCAGACGGGCAATGCGTCCGTCAGACCATCGTCGAGCAATCGCTCTGTGCCATCGGTCATGATCAGACGCGGTCTTCCTGCCGGCAACTTAAACTGCCGCTCGCGCGCGTTCCACTCCTCTTCCTTGCACGCCAGCGCAACCAGCGCACGAGCGTCGGGTGCCCATGCAAAATAGAAGTAGATCAAACCTTCACGCGTCGTCAGCGGTTTGAGGTCGTAACCGTCGCGGTTGCAGATGTAGATCTGTTCCGTATAAAAACTCGCGACGGGCGCAAACAGCGGCGCCACGGTGGGTGATGCAGTCGGAGAAGGAAGCTCCTGCGGTTCCGGTTCGTTGGGCGGCGTCGGACTCGGGCTCGGCGCTATTTTCTTATGAGCGATGAAGTTGATGAAACGGCCATCCGGCGACCATGCGACGGCCTCAGGAAAGACACACGAGATGTCGGGTGGAATCAGGTTCCGCAGAAACTCTCCTTCAGAACTAAAGAGATCGATCCGAAACGCCGAAGCAGGTTCGTTTGACGTGCCGTACAGCGCCAGCACTCTCTTACCGTCCGGCGAAACAATCGTCCGCAGTAATGCGTCGTCAGCACGTTTGCCGGCGAAGTAGTTCGCGACGTTAACGTTTTTGTCGGTGGTGTCTTCGTTGTTGAGATTGTTCGGCAGCGAAACGTCCGGCGTCAGGCGGTAAGCGAGGTTGCGAGCCGGGACATCGCGCAGGACGCGTGGCCGCACGTCCTGTCTTTCGATCACAGATTTACAGCCGGCGGCGAATACTAACGTGAAAAGAATTGGAAGAATCGAATGGGTCGTATTTAGTCGGCTCACTTTCGCCCTCTACAATTTACGCCCTGGTGTTCGTTCCTCACGATCGTTGATCAACTCGCGCACCAGCACCGGATTCAGTGCCAGCAACGCGCGAATCGTATTGCGCGGCGACAGGTGATCCTCGTCGCCCTCATCCATTTCCACGCAGTTGTGTTGAATGGATCGTGCTAAGCGCCTCGCAACGGATTCATAACCCGGACTGCCTGCAACGTAAGAGCGCGCGGCCATCGCGCCAATCAGATCGCACGTTATCTCTTCACTGCGCTGGCCGTGAATATCGAGTCCCGTAAGATCAGAAGCCTTGTTTCCGATGGCAGAGACGAGCGGCCGCAATCCATCGTTGTCACCGTCGGCGATGTGCATCAGTTCGTGGGCCAACACACTGATCATTCCTTCGTCGGAACGAAGGCCCGCAAGAAAGATCGTGCCGAAAGTAATCACGTGCGGCTTGCTCAAAAAGACTGAAGCGTTGTCGCGTGATTCCATGTCGGGCCGCACTCGTTTCACTGCGTTCACTCGCGCCGTTGCCTGTCGCAGACGCGATTCGAATTTCGGTGACTTGTCGAGGCCATACTCCGTTACGAGTTGGCGCAGGGAATTGAGCATTAGGTTCTTTGCGATTGGCAACAACCGCTGAGCGCGTTCCGCGCCGGCTTGAGCTTCCGGGCTCTGAATCGGCAAGGAGGGACGTGCCTGCATCTCGTCGATGGCGATGCTGCTCTGCGGATCGAGTTTGGCCTGGGTGCATACGATACCGATCGCGTTATCGATGAGGGCGTTGGTTTCGGGAGATAGCGAAGCGTGGCTTCGGGTTGGATGCGTACCTCGTTGGCCAAGATAGACCGGTGCGAGCCACAAAGAGACACAGATTACATAGATAAAAAGACGAATCTTTAGTTTCATGTTCTCAACGGTGTCGCCAAACTGGTTTACGTTTTTCCATGAACGCTTTGATGCCCTCGTTTGCATCTGCGGTCTTCATTAACTCGTGCAGATAGATGTTTTCCTGTTCGGTCAAGGCCGCGTCGAGCGTTCTGCCGCGTCCGAGATCCATCGACTGCCGCGCAAACTGAAGCGACGTGCCGGAGAGTTCCCGCAGTTTCGCCAGCACTTCGAGCAACTTTCCTTCGAGGTGCGCCGACGGCACAACGTGATTACACAATCCGAGACGGCCCGCTTCCGGAGCGTCGATGATTTCACCCGTCAGGATCAGTTCGCGCGCGCGCTTTTCGCCGATCACCAGCGGCAGAATGACGGCTGCAACTGGTGGAAACACGCCGAGTTTGACTTCAGGCTGACCGAAGCGCGATCGATCCGACGCAATAACGATGTCGCACGCAGCGACGAGTTCACAGCCGCCGCCCAGCGCGGCGCCGTCAACGAGCGCGATCGTGGGTTTTGCAATCTGCTCGAGCTGGCGAAAAATCCCGTGAAAGGCCTCGAGCATTTGATAGATCGTTCCCTCGACGTGTTCTTCGATAGCCACACCGGCACTAAATGCACGGCACTCCTTGTCAGCGTCGAAGACAATCGCCGCGACCTCGCGTTGGTTGGCTTCGCTCAACGCGTGGGTGATTTCGCCCATCATTGCGATGTTGAAAACGTTCAGCGGCGGGCGCGCGAAAGTGATTCGAGCGACGCGATCTTCAATTTTGAAATTGACGTCCGTCATGGCCGGGACCCTAACCACGCGCTGTAGATCTGTTTCTGAATCACAGTTTGATTCGGCAAGGCTGTGATGCGATACGTTCCTTCCTTACGTTCACCCAACTTGATCAGGAGCGTGCTCAGATTGTCAAAACGAAAGATTGTTAAGTTGATTAAATCGCCGGGCTTTTTCTCGGCCAGACGCGCGGTAAAAAAATCTTTCGTCACGCGCATGTTGTCGAGCGCCACGATCTGATCGCCGGTGTTTAGTCCCTGATCGTAAGCGGGAGAACCCGCATAGACGCGCCGCACCAGCAAGCGGTCG
>DASZDV010000329.1:0-9125 GCA_035941575.1 Pyrinomonadaceae bacterium | reverse complement strand
GACAAGATCTGCACTGATTGCGTTTCAGAAGTGGGAGGGCCGCCAGATCACCGGCAAGCTCACGCTGGATGATCTCGAAGCAATGCGGCAAAGCGAACGGCCGAAACCCAGAGACCGTGGCTACGAACACGTCGAAGTGGACGTGGACCGGCAGGTATTGATGTTAGTCAACGATCACGGAAGCGTACGAGTTCTTCCCGTCTCAACAGGCAGCGGCGAGACGTTTATGGACTTGGGCCAGCCAAGCATCGCCTACACACCGCGTGGGAGGTTTGTTGTTTACGACAAAACCTATGGGTGGGAAAACGGCTTGCTCGGATCTGTGTATTACGCGAACTACATCACGGGCGGCGTAGCAATTCATGGTTACGAAACTGTTCCTACGCGGCCTGCGAGTCACGGCTGTATTCGCATTCCGATGTTTGCAGCACGCGAAGTGAGCAGACTGTTGAAGCTGGGAACGATCGTGCTCGTCTATGACAAAGTGTCGTTCGTTTCGGCAAAGGAGTGGGTCGAGAATCCCAAACTGAAAGAAGCCGCAATGGCCAACGGCGCTGCCGAAGATTACACACATCCGCGTCCGTTACCCAAATAAATAAAAGATACGCTCGACTGAAGAGAGCAGAGTAGTGACGTATTCGCGGGCCCGTTGCGGGTTTCTTATGCGTTCGCTATTTACGACAGGGTTTTCTTATCCGTATATTTCTTTAGAAAACTTTGATGCTGCGCTTTGAGCGCGCTAAAGGTCTTTAGAACATCCTTCTCAAAAGAGTCAGGCCAATTTATCTTAGAGTGCCAGGAGCTGAACCGGAAACCTTCGGCAGTCAAGTATGTTATTGCCAGGTAACAATCACTCCGCGCTGCGCACGCCAACCTCGTCGAGGTGGCGCAGGAGATCGGCGGGATCGTTGTAGACGCGATAAGCACCGGCGCGCTCCAGTTCTTCGCGGCCATAGCCGCCCGACAACAAGCCCACCCCAAGTGCTCGCGCACGGCGTGCGGCGAGTAGATCCCAAATGCTATCGCCGACTACAACCGAATCACTGATCGACACACCCAGTTTGTCAGCCGCAGCCAAAAACAGATCCGGATCCGGCTTCGCATGCTGGACCATGTCGCGCGTGATAATCGGACCGTCATCCTTGATCCCGAGCAGGTGCATCGACAGACTCGCGCTTTCGAGTCGACCACTCGTAGCGATGGCCCATGGAACGTTGGCTTTTGTTAGATATGAGAGTAGTTCTTGAGCGCCTGGAAGCGGCCGCACTTGCGACGCATAACGCTTGAAGGCCTCGCCGTGCACCTGTTGAATTCGCTCGGCTTCCTCCAGCGAAACTGTTTGTCCGATCTCGCGTGCTAGCGCGTTAACAAACAGCCCGCCACTCATTCCGATTTGCCGGTGAATTCGCCAGACCGCAAGATGAATCCCACCAGCCTCCAACGCCTCGCGCCACGCGAGTACGTGCTGGTAGACGCTGTCGATGAGTGTTCCGTCGAGATCGAACAGAAAAGCTTGCCGCGTTGGCGTTGTATTGTTGCTCGCCACGGTCGTCCGCCTATTCGTGTCTCAACGCGACCAAAGGATCCACTGTCGTTGCCCTTCGTGCGGGCACAATACATGCCACCAGCGCCACGAAGAAAAGCACAACAGGCACGCCGAGGAAAACCGTAACATCCGTCGGTGCCACTTCAAACAACAGGCTCTTCAGCACACTGCTTGCGGCGTACGCGCCCGCGAGGCCCAGCACGGCACCAATCGCTGCCAATAACAGCGAGTGTCGCAATACGAGCTTTACTACGTCCCGCATTTGCGCGCCGAGCGCCATGCGAATGCCGATCTCCTGCGTCCGTTGCGCAACGGCATACGCCGTGATGCCGTAAATCCCCATCGCCGCCAGAAGCAGTGCTGTAATGGCAAAGACACCGAAGATCACCAAACTGAACCGGCGCTGACTGACAGACGATGAGAAGACCTGATCCATCGTGCGGAACTTCACCGGTAGTTGCGAATCAAGCGAACGTACCGCTTCACGCATCACCGGCACTAAATCGGAGGGATTACTCTGCGCACGCGCGACGACGGTCCAAGTAGAGGACGGTAATCGCTGAAGCGCGTTCGCGTAAATTGTGGGGATAACCGGCGCATCGACACCATAATCATGAATATCCCCGACAACTCCGACAATGTGCAACAAGCGCAAGTCCCCGTCCATGTTGCCGAATTGAATCGTTTGACCAATCGGATCTTCGGTGGGCCAGTATTTCTGCACCAGCGACTGGCTAACCACTGCCGCATTCGGCGATTCAAACTTGTCACTTGCATCGAAGGTGCGACCACGCAGCAACGGGATTTTCATCGCCGCAAAATAGCCTGCCGTAGCTCGACGATAATCAGCATGGCCCTTCCGCGCGGGATCGTTATTGATCAGGAACATTCCATCAGGACCGCCCCCCGACAACGGCAGATCACTGATCGTTCCGACCGCGACGATTCCGGGAGTAGCGCTCAACCGCTCGAGCAGTTGTGATTGAAAGAGTCTTTGTCGTTCTTCTTGCGCATTGAGCTGCACACTCGCTTCCGGAGCGACGCCTTGCTCCATCAAGCGCTTGTACGACTGCATGAAATCTTTGTAACGCTGTTCATCCTCAGACGCGTCAGGCAGCGACAACTCCATGGCCACGGCACTGTCCGTGCTAAAACCAGGATCGATTTGGAGCAGGCGATAGAAGCTCTTCCCGAGCAGGCCTGCAGCAGCGAGCAAGATCACGGTAAGAGCCATCTGGGACACCACCAAAAGACTTCGCAGACGCTGCCCCGCATATCCACGCGCGCCGCTGCCCGTTTCTCGCAGACTCGTTTCAAGCTTGCGCGGCGAAAAGCGTAGGACAGGAACGAGTCCGAGTGCTGTGCCAATCAACAGCGACAGTCCGACAGTGAAAGCCAGGGCACGAGCGTCTACGCCAATCTCACGCATGCGTGGCAAGCCTTGCTGGTTCAAGCTAAGTAAGAGATCAACTCCCCAAAAGGACAACAGGACACCAACGATTCCGGCAATCAGAACGAGCAGCACGTTCTCCGTGATGAATTGCCGCGCCAGGCGCACGCGGGTCGCTCCGAGTGCCGAGCGCACAGCAAAATCTCTTTGTCTCGCGGTTACCTGGGCCAGCAGCAAGTTCGCGACGTTTGCACAAGCAACTACCAACAGAAATCCGACTGCCGCGAAAATCACGAGCAGTGCGCCGCGAACATTTCCGACCATGTATTCCTGCTGTGGGATGGCGGTGAAATCCACAGCGTCCATGTCTTTGCCGTATTCCTGCTTCAGCTGTTTCGCGATCGTGCTCACGTCTGTCTTCGCTTGCTCGAGAGAAACACCGGGACGCATTCGGGCCACGACGCTCCAATTGTGCGCCGAGCGCGAAGTTTGGGCCGGACCCAGTTCTCGTGGTACCCAAATTTCCGCGTTGGTAGGAAATGCGAAATCCGGCGGCATTACTCCGACGACGCTTATCGTTTGGTCCATCAACCGCAACGTTGTTCCCGACAAATCCGATCTCGCGCCGAGCAAGCGCTGCCAGAAACCGTAGCTGACCACAGCTACAGGCGCAGTTCCCGGTTTATGTTCTTCTGGTACGAACGGGCGTCCAACGAGTGGTTTTACGCCCAGCACGCGAAAGAAATCGGCCGAGACGGCATATGTCAACGCGCGAACAGGCTCAGTGCCTCCGGTCACGGTTGTTAGCTGCCCACTGTATTGGGCCACCGCTTCAAGCGTGTGATTTCGGCCACGCACGTCGACAAAGTTGGGCTCCGCGAACGCGATCCTGGATCCCTTCTCAGTTACTTCTCGAAGCTGAACGATGTGTTCGGCATGCGGGTACGGCAGCGGGCGTAACAGCACTGCATCGACGACGCTGAAGATCGAAGTAGATGCGCCGATGCCGAGAGCAAGAGTTATGACGGCAATCGCACTGAAGCCTGGGCGTCTTGCCAGACTTCGCAAGCCATAGCGAATGTCCTTGAGCAATGTGTCCATAGCTAGGATCCGTGGTGTTAGTTTATGTTTGACGGGCCGCACGCTCACGCGCTACGGAATGTTCAATCGCCTTCGCCGCCAGTTTAGTCGCAACATCGGTGAGATGTTGTTCTCCAGGCTTTGGACCACGTGGTACGCGGTAATACATCGCGAACGAACCCAGTACCTTGCCCTTGCTTGACATTATTGGCGTAGACCAACACGCAGCTACATTAATAGCCCAGGCAAAATGCCGATAGTCGTCCCAAAGCGGATCGGTAGCAATGTCAGTAACGATTACGGGCTCGCCACGGAACATTGCCGTTCCGCATGAACCGTGTTTTGGTCCAATCGGACTGCCATCGATTACCTTGATGTAGTTCTGCGGGAGGCTTGGCGCTACTGCGTGTCGCACATGATTGCCGTCGTCGCTAAGCAAGAGGATTGAGCCCAGCATCTCCGGCGATTGCGCCTCGATTATCAACACAAGCTCGGAAAGTACGTGGTGCAAGGGCTCACCGGCGGCAATCAGATCCTCAATTCGTTTCTGCTCCGCCTCGAGATTTGGGATGTCCTGGGCAGGCGCATCAATCGCTGGCAGTTGCTGAGTTGGCGCCGAATCAACTTCGGTCTGTTTCTCATCGGCCATTTGTTTGTACGCTCCTTGGCCGCCAATTTTACGCTCCCACCGTCGGCAACGCCATAGAATGCGCTGGCTTGAACTAATCGGACGGGTTAGGATAAGCGCCTTTCAGGAGCAACGATGAAAACTTCTGTTATCGCACTCGCCGTCGTAGTGATGTTTTTGGTTGGGGGCGCTCCTCAACGTGAAAAACAGATACTCTTCGACGATTTCAGTTACGACAACACGCAACAAATGAAGCGCAACGGTTGGATCATTCGCACTGAAGCAGGTTGGCCGGGCGTACCGGGAGCGAAATGGTCCGAAGACGGCGTGACGCTGATAAAGGACCTGATGGACACCAACCACCGCTTCGTGCGCATGACGTCGGCCACGGACGGAACAGCGGCGAACACAACACAGACTCAGATTTGTCATGAACGCAAATATCTGGAAGGTACGTATGCCGCGCGTGTTCGTTTCACCGACCAACCTCTATCAGGACCGGGTGGCGATCAGATCGTGCAAAGCTTTTACACGATCAGTCCTCTGAAGGCGCCGATGGATCCTGACTACAGCGAATTGGATTGGGAGTATTTGCCAAACGGCGGTTGGGGTATTGATGGACCAACGCTCTACTCGACGACGTGGGAGACTTTCAGTCCGGAACCAAACTGGAAGAAAGACAACGTTTTTAAGACAGCGAATGGCAGTCAGGCGGGTTGGCACACGCTGATCACGCAGGTGATGAATCAGAAGGTTCGTTATTTCCTCGACGGAAAATTATTTGCAGAGCACGGCGGCGAGTATTATCCGGAAGACACGATGTCGATTAATTTCAATCTGTGGTTCATTCGCGACGCGATGAGTAAAGCAACTGAGCGGCGTCAGTATCACGAAGATATCGACTGGGTGTTCTTTCAGGCGAACACGGCGTTGACACCTGAACAAGTTGAAGCAGAGGTGGGTTTGTTACGCAAGAAATCAGTGAAAGCTCGTGACACGGTGCCGGCAAAGAGTCCGGCGTTGAAGAGTCCCTGCAATTTTTGAGCGTGTTCTGTCGGCCCTTCAGGCCTGTTTCTTTTTGTCTTAAATCCCAGGGGCGGCTTTCGCGGCCCCTGGCTACCTTCTGTCCGCGCCTTCGGCGCTCCGCGCAGCAATGAATCTTTCGTTTCTGGCTATGCTCTGTTCGCGCCTTCGGCGCTCGCATTTACTAGCTGACCTATCCTCTTACCGGCTGAGGCGATCGCCCTAGTGCGGCTTGCTGCTTTCGCTTGGACCTTTCTCGGTGTGAGTGGCTTCCTTTTTATGACGCAACCACTCGTCAATGCTTTCCCGAATAAACTCACCCATGTCCTCAAACTCGCGCGCCGATTTTTCCCAGAATTCCCTGAACTTCTTTGGGTCGAACGCATACGCGTACCCGCGGCCAAACCCTCTTGCCGGTCCAAGCTCATCTTCGTAATAAGCACCGAGTTGACGCGAAGCCATTGCAACCACAGTAAGCGAACTTCCTGCCGGCAACGGTTCAAAGATCCCGCTCAGTCCAGGATCCATCTCTTTCAGCCGAGCGAGCACACGGTTGTACTGGTCCGTGCAAAACGCCGCCGCGTCCTCTTTCCCGCCGGTCCACTCTGATTGCAGCGCCATCCGTGACGTTCTACGCAGCACGTTAACTAACTTAAATAACTCTTTCTCTCGTTCCATAGTTACTCCTGATTCGAATCAATCGCAGCTCACTGAAATGGGCACGCAACGCACACGCGCCTTACGTGGTCCACATCCGAAGGAAAACCCGCGACGAAAACCAAACTCTGGTTCGTCCGCTTCAAAGTACGCGAGCAGATCACGCGCCGCGATGCGCACGACTTCCGGTGAAGCAGATTCATTCAGCGGGGTGAATAGCGGCTGTACAGACGGCTCGATTTCGGTCAGCCGCGCAAGTACACGATTGTATTGAGCAACGCAGAACTGCGTGGCTTCAGCATTCGATCTGGTCCAGGCGGCATAACCAGCCGCACGTGCTATTCGCCGCAGGACGTTAAGCAGTTTCACTGTTTCCTTTTCCATCTTGTTCTCCTTCTCGTTACGTCGACTCCAATTTTGTTCGCAGCAGCTTCTTGGCGTGATGAATTCTCCATTTCACTGTCGACAATGGAACTCCCATAAATGCAGCGATGCGGTTCAGTGGCATCTCATCCAGAAAGCGCAACCTCAACGGCATTGCGTAATCAGGAGGAAGACTGTCGATCGCCTTTATCATCGATTCGTCGCGTTCTTTATCGGCGAGCGCCTTCTCTGCCGGCGGTTTCGCCAATGCCTCAATCTTTTCGAGTAGCGCCTCGTCCAACGCGACTCGCTTGCTTACTTGCGCAGTTTCACTCTTGCTGAAGCGCAAAGCTCGATGGCGCGTTATTGCGGACAACCACGCCGCAAACTTGCGCGGCTCATCGATACTCGGCAGCGCCTTGAAAGCCAACAGCAGCGAATCCTGCGCGATATCTTCCGCGTGATCGGCACCGGCGATGCTCCGCGCCAACCTCACAACGGCCGGGCGATATCGCACCACGAGTTGTTCAAACGCCTCCAGATTTCCAAGAATCGCCGCCATTACGAGCAATTCGTCAGGCGATTCAGGCTCTGGCATCGATACTCCGCGTCAATTCGTCACTCATTGTTATAGAGACATGTTACGAGGAAAAAGTTAGGTGGGTTTGCAATATCCGTCGTGGCAGATTTTATTGGGCGACGTTAAAATCTCGCGAAGTTCTCAGGTTAAAACCCACAAAAGTCAGATATTCGCAGGAGTCGCGGTGCGGAGTTCGCTCAAAAACTACGTTGTTGGATTTGCGATAATCGCTTTGGCAGTGCTGGTGAGATGGCTGCTAGACCCGCTGATCGGTGATTCCTACCCCCTCGTGACTCTGTTCGGCGCCGTCGCAGCCGCCGTGTGGCTTGGCGGATATCGCCCGGCGATTCCGGTTGCGCTCGCCGGCTACATCGCTTGTCATTACTTGTTCATCCCGCCGCGGGGAGCTCTTGACTTTGCGAGCGTGGCGAATGTAGTCGGACTTGTCGCATATCTCTTCACCTGCTCTCTGATCATCTTTTTCGGTGAAGCCGCACGCATCGCTCACATCAGAGCCGCAGAACGGCGCGAGATCCTCAGAGTTACTTTAGGCAGTATCGGAGACGCCGTAATCACAACGGACACAGAAGCACGAATCACCTACATAAACCATGTCGCCGAGTCGCTGACCGGATGGTTACACGAGGACGCGCTCGGACAGCCGCTCGACAGTGTGTTCCGTATCGTTAATGAGAACACGCGTCAGCCGGTCCAAAGCCCCGCGATCAGAGCTTTGCGTGAGGGAGTCGTTGTCGGCCTGGCAAACCACACAGTATTGATCAAGAAAGACGGTACCGAGTGTCCGATTGACGACAGTGCCGCGCCCATTAGCGACGAAGAGGGACACGTCTCCGGATGTGTGCTGATCTTTCGCGACGTTACGACGCAACGCTTGATCGAAAGAGACAAGGCAAACCAACTGATTACGGCCCGCACCTTCGCGTCGATCGTAGAATCTTCAAACGATGCGATCGTCAGTAAATCACTCGACGGTGTGATCCAAAGCTGGAACGCAGCCGCCGAACAGCTATTCGGCTTCACGGCCGCAGAAGCTGTCGGCCGCCACATCTCACTCGTCATTCCACCCGAACGCTTAGCAGAGGAGGATCAAATCCTTGCGAGGTTAAGGTCGGGGCGACGAATCGAACACTTTGAAACAGAGCGGGTGCGCAAAGACGGCGAACGGATCACCGTCTCGCTCACTATCTCCCCGATCAAAGACGATTCAGGCAATGTGATCGGCGCTTCCAAGATCGTGCGAGACGTCACCGATCGCAGGCGAGCCGAAAGCGAGCGCATGAACTTCGTGACTGTCATTGAAAACAGCACGGACTTCATCGGCATGTGTGACCTCAACGGCCTACCGTTTTTCATTAATCGTGCCGGCTTGGAAATGGTGGGATTGGACAACATCGAGGAGGCCCGCCGTTCGTCCGTCAAAAACTTCTTCTTTCCGGAAGATCAGGAAATGATAATGAATGAGTTCTTCCCAAAAGTACTGGAGGACGGGCACGGCGAAATCGAGGTTCGGTTTCGAAATTTCAAGTCCGGCCAGGCTCGCTGGATGGCTTACAAAGTGTTGACGTTAACTGATTCATCAAACCGGCCTGTCGGTTTTGCGACGGTCAGCCAGGACGTCACCGAACGGAAGCGTTTGGAAGACGATCTGAGAAAACTCGCGGCGGGTTTGTCAGAAGCTGATCGCCGCAAGAACGAGTTCCTCGCGACGCTTGCTCACGAACTGCGAAACCCGTTGGCGCCGATGAGCAACATGCTTGAAGTCTTGAAACGCGCGGGTGACGACGGAAAGATTCTTAAACGTGCTCACGACACGATTGAGCGTCAGTTAATTCAGATG
>DASZDV010000328.1:0-2967 GCA_035941575.1 Pyrinomonadaceae bacterium | reverse complement strand
ACATGTTCAGTGCGCCGCCGACGGTTCATCAGGGTGTGATCTATATCAGCGGAGCCGGATCAGGCGGAACGGTTTACGCGGTCAATGCGAACTCCGGTGCTCTGTTATGGACGGCGCCCGTGATGAATGGCGACACGAGTTCTCCCGCTGTAACGAGCGACGGCGTGTACGTTTCTTATGCATGTCCGAACGTGTACAAACTGGATCCCGCGACAGGCGCGCAGATCTGGCATTACTCGCCGGGCTGTTCCGGAGGCGGAGGTAGAACCGCTGCGTTGTACAACGGCCGTCTTTATGTGCGCGACTTTTCAGACACTATCTTCGACAGCACGACCGGAACGATCATCGGTAACTTCAACGCGAAAAATACTCCCGCGTTCTCAGGCAATCGCGGCTTCTTCTTGAATGGTCCACATTTCTTCGGCTCGTACGGAACACTCCAGGCCCGCGATGTAAATACCAACTCAGTTCTATGGAGCTTCTCCGGCGACGGGTCGTTGCAATCGGCCGTACTTGTAGTCAACAACTACGTTTACGTTGGTTCGGCGCAAGGAAAACTGTATGCAGTTGACGCTGCAACGGGACAACAGGTTTGGGTAACGAATGCCGGTTCGAGTATTCCTTACGTTGACGAGCACAATGTTTCACAACCGGTGACGAGTTTTGCAGCCGGCGAAGGTTTGTTAGTCGTGCCAACGAGCACGACGCTCGTCGCCTATGAAGGCGACACTGCGCCGCCAACTCTGACATGGGGCAATCAAACACCTGCGCCGAACGCCGCCGGTTGGAACAACACGGCAGTCGATGTCTCATTCACGACTGCTGACGATCTCTCGGGCGTTCAATCATCTTCACCTGAGAGCCCGCTGCACTTCGTTTCCGAAGGCGCAAACCAGACGCAGCAGGTGACTGTCACCGATAAAGCGGGAAACAGCGCAACGTTTACCTCGCCCGCCGTGAACATCGATCTGACGGCGCCATCAACCTCCATTGTCCTTCCGGTGAACCAGGAATGGTTTGCTGGGCCTGTGACGGTAGCATTCAACGCCACGGATAATCTCGCCGGTGTAGCAGGCACGCTCTACCGTCTCGACGGTAGTTCGCCACAGCTTTACACCGCCGGTTTTTCAGTAGCCGGTGATGGTATTCACACGGTTGAATTCTGGAGCGTGGACGTGGCAGGCAACACCGAGTCACATCAAACGCGGACTGTGAAGATCGATGCGACGGCGCCGGTGACTCAGGCGACGGTATCCGGCACGTCTGGAACAAACGGTTGGTATCGAAGTGCAGTGCAGGTTTCGCTGAGCGCGTCTGACAATCTGTCAGGTGTGCAGCGCTCGCTGGTCAGAATTGACGGCGGCACGCTGCAAACGTATACCGGTCCTTTCGTCATCTCTGCCGCGGGCCAGCATACGGTCGAATACTCGAGCATGGACGTCGTTGACAATACCGAAGCGACTCACTCGCTGGTGATCAAGATCGACACCGCCGTTCCCGATATTATTCTGACGTCCAGTCCCTCGACTGCTCCAAAAGCGCCGAAGCCGGTAAACGTCACGATCTCAGGAAGTGTAACGGACGCCGTCAGCGGCGTCGCCAGCGCCACCTTTAACGTGATCGACGAATACGGCAACAACCAACCGAGCGGTGCAGTTCCGTTGCAATTAAAAGGAAGCTACACGTTCATTCTCACGCTTCCGGCAACCAAGACCGGCAATGACAAAGACGGTCACTTGTACACGATTGTAGTGCGTGCGACTGATGTGGCGGGAAATTCATCATCGGCAACAACGACGCTGAGGATTAACTAAAAGCTTCACGGAAGCGGACTATCAACACGAGTGTGATGACGTGTGGTCGGCGTTGAATCAACGCACGGTAGCGGTTTGACTTGCTTTTGCTATTTGCAGTTTCCAGTTTTCGATCGGCGTTCCTTTCGTCTGTAGGTTCGACGTCAGGTAGTACAACCGTTGCGTTGCGGGTGCATCAGGCGCCTGTGAAAAACGATCGTGCAAGTAGTACGGCGGTATCGACTGGTAATAGAGAGTTGCGGTCACAGAGAGATTTCTTGCTGTGAATGCGCTTAACGGAATTTCGTACCTCACAACATTCGTTCCACTTCCATCCGCGTAAGCTGGATCTCCACCTACACTGACCGGAAAAGTTTCATGCAGGTAATCAGCCGGTATGTAAGGCGTCTTATCGGCATTGAGCGGGCCTGTGCTGGTCCATCCAAACGGTAAGAGCCGGTTGTCTTTCAACTGATAATCGCGCCTGAGAAAACTCGTCGTCATCGCGCACTGAATATTCAAATTCAGTTCTTCATAGATCTGAACTTGATCTTGCCGCGTAATCGCCGATCCCGTGTTGTTCTGAGAATTCCAGAAAAAATGTGGCTGGTAATGCTGCGGGTTGATGCCCGGAAGATACTTGTTGTTGCATCCGGCGGGATAACCATGGGTCGCCGGCCTGCTGCCATCCTTGTAAACGTCGAAGAGTTCTGACGCCAACCTCTCACTATTGCCCGCCGCGCCGTTTGTGATTACACCCAGCTCGTTCGTACAACCGGAACACCAGACGGTGTTGCCCGTGTCGTTATCAATTACACGAAACTCCAGAAACGCTCGGCGAAATCCGACACCACTCGGAAGACGGTGTCCGGTCTTGTTTGTCACCTTCACATCAGCAACGAGTTTTTGATTGGTAACTGTGACGGGCGAAACTGAAACTTCAGCAGTCGAGTTCTGAGCCTGCTCAACAAAAGCATCGATCGCCGTCGATAGATCATCGAGTCCTGACATGTAGTCGTTTTGCCTGACGCCCAAGACCACGTTGGCGAGAATATTGGTTCCGTTCGATTTGTACGGTGACATGAACTGCCTAAACATCTCCAGGAGCGTGACGTTAAGGCCCTGGAGTTGATGTCGAGCGAAGCCTTTATCACGGAAGCGCACGCGAATCTTC
>DASZDV010000327.1:0-2329 GCA_035941575.1 Pyrinomonadaceae bacterium | reverse complement strand
AGGCCTTTCACGGCTTTCCAATCAGCGCCGCCGTTTGCTGTGATGAGAACTGTGCCTCGCGACCCGACAGCGATTCCCTTTTTCTCATTCGCGAAGGCGACGGAAAAAAGATGCGTGGAGATTTTGCTCTCCTGCTGTTTCCACGTTTTTCCGCCGTCGAGCGTGGCGACGATCGAACCAAACGTTCCCACGGCCCAACCGTGCAGCGGGTTCTGCGCGGCAAACGTCACGGCGAAAAGATGATCGCGAACACCAGTGGGACGCAGCGTCCACTTTTTGCCGCCGTTGTTCGACGTAAGAATCACGCCACGCGCGCCGCTGATCACAACGCGCGAACGATCCTTTACGAACATGCCGTAAAGAGTCGTGTCAGACGGAGTCTCCTGCTCTTCCCAATCGAATCCACCGTTGTTCGTCGTCAGCACGACGCCGTTCGCGCCGACCGCCCAGCCGCGTCGTTTGTCTGGGGCGAACCTGATCGAGTTGATCGAATTTCCCTGCGGCAATGGGTTTTGCCATTGCCACCCGCGAAACGGGTCTTGCGCCTCGGTGGTGAGTGGAAGAAGTAAAAAGAGAAAAACAAGAGACGCCGCGCTAGACAGCACGGCTTTACGTGAACTGTGGTCGGGAAACAGGGGCTTTGTTCTGACCAACGTCGGACGCACTATCACCAATCCCGAACGGAGTCTGGAGAAAAGGGGGAGGCGGAATTATGGCTCAACCGTGCCTACTGAGTCCACCGCATCGCGCAGAATCGCCTCGTCAACAACGCCGGCGGCAGCGATGCGTCGCGCGGCACTGTCGGCTGCCTCCTGAAGCACGTGCCCGACGTGTCCGCGCGTCCATTCCCAGTGAATTTTGTGACGGCCCGCAGCGCGATCGAGACGTTCCCATAAAGGCAAGTTAGTCTTGCGGCGAAACCGGCCGCTCATCGTTTCTACTACGTAACGCGAGTCAGTAAACACTTTCACGTCGCACGGTTCGCGCAGAGCTTCCAGTCCGACGGCGGCCGCGGCGATCTCTGCCTGCTGGTTCGTGGCGCGGCCCAGGTATTCGCCGACTGCGCGCCAGTATCCTTTGTAGCCAAGCAGAGCAACGGCTGCGGCGCGACTCGATTGCTGCCCGTTACCAAGGCTCGAACCGTCGCAGAAAATTGTTACTTGCTTGAGCACTGCCACCGCTACAGATTACCCTTACTCGGTACAATCTGTGTAATCTGTGACAAAAGGAACTGTAGCAATGTCTGAAGTTGATCGAATTAGCGATCAGTTTCGCCGTGCTTTCGACGGCCAGGCGTGGCATGGACCATCCGTTATGTCGATCCTCAACGGAGTCAATGCCGAACAAGCCGCAGCGCATCCCATTCCCGGCGCGCATTCGATTTGGGAGTTGACGCTGCATATTCGAGCGTGGGAAGGCGCGTGCTTGCGACGGCTATCGGGCGATCCGGCACAGTTGCCTGACAGCGAAGACTGGCCGCCGGTGAATGACACCAGCGAAACTGCGTGGGAAAAGACTAAACAGCAACTGGTCGAGACGCATCAGCAGTTGTTGCAAGCGCTCGCCGCCGTTGATGATTCACGGTTGGACCAACCGATCATCGACGATCCGCAAACCAGTTATTCGTCCGTTTACGTGACTTTGCATGGCGGAGTACAGCATGATCTGTATCACGCCGGACAGATTGCGATTTTGAAGAAAGCGTTAGGACTATGAGCGAACTATCAAGCAAACAATGCGTGCCTTGCCGCGGCGGCGTGCCTCCGCTTCAGGGTGAAGAGATCGACAAGCTTCTGGCCCAACTCAACGGCTGGGAAGTTGTCTACGAACATCACCTCAAAAAGAACTGGGGTTTTTCGAACTTTCGTGAAGCGTTGGAGTTTGTGAATAAGGTTGGAAGTCTGGCTGAAGAGCAGGGCCATCATCCGGATCTGTGTATCGGTTGGGGCAAAGTAGAAGTTACGATCTGGACTCACAAGATCGATGGCCTCACGGAGAGTGATTTCGTTCTGGCCGCGAAGATCGACGAGCTCAGTTGAGATAAATCCTTTCAATCTCATCGACCATACGTTGCAAGCTGAACTGAGTACTCACGATGTGCTTTGCGCGTGAGCCGATGCTTATTCGTTGTTGTGTGTTGGCGACGAGATTCGCGACTGCTTCAGCAATATGCGTCACGTCTCCGATTGGAACGAGCAGACCAGTCAGTTCGTGTTCAATCACTTCTTGCGCGCCTTCCGTTTTAGTTGCTACCACAGCGGTCCCCGCCGCCATCGCTTCGGCAATAGCGAGTCCGAACGATTCGGTTTCTGAAGCGGAAACAAATACG
>DASZDV010000326.1:0-6559 GCA_035941575.1 Pyrinomonadaceae bacterium | reverse complement strand
ATTCGCAGCTTTTTGTGCCTGTTTGAGATCCGTGTACCAGTACAGGCCTGAGATATAACTGTTCTTCTGCCCGCTCACCGCATCCAGGGCATTTGTGATGCGCTGCCACTCGGGATCAGTTTTAAGTAACGGGTCGTCAATGTGCTGCTTTATTTCATCGGCGTAACGCATCATCAACGTATTTAATCCAGCTGGTCCAAGCGCACGCAATTCTTCAATCGCCACGGCCGACTCGGCTGGGTTCTCGGAAACAGCTTTCCGCACCAGCGCCTCGGCAGTTTCAGAGGCGAACACGTTTTGGGTTGAAATCAGAATGAGGAGGAGCAACGAAAGGACGGAGAACTTCGAAATCATCGGGAACCTCCGCGAATTTGGGTGGTACTGCGGGAAGAGTAATCCTTTGAGCTTTTGGCGGGTTATTTGGTTGTCCAGCACAACGTTTGGATCAATAATTCCTGCCCATGCTTCGACAACTTACCGTTCTGTTACTCGTGAGCGTTACGGCGTTGGCCCAGACGACGCAGGAAAAAGTCCGCGATTACCGCCACGCCAATGAGCACCAGATTCTCAAGGAGTATCTGGCGCTGCTCTCGATTCCAAACGTCGCCGCCGACGTCGAGAATATCCGCCGCAACGCTGATTTCATCGCCGAAATGATGAAGCAACGCGGCCTGAGTCCACGCCTGTTGGAAGGACCAACACCCAACACGCCGCCGGCTGTTTACGCTGAATGGAAGACGCCCGGCGCGCAACGGACGCTCTTGCTCTACGCGCATTACGACGGTCAGCCGACTGATCCCAGGCAATGGACCGGAAGTCAGCCATGGCAACCTGTGTTTCGTTCGGCCGCAATCGAAGCGAACGGTCAAATCGTGTCTCTTCCGGCAGAAGGGAGCATGATCAATCCGCAGTGGCGCATCTACGCGCGTTCCGCTTCAGACGATAAAGCGGGCGTGATGGCCATTCTGAATGCGTTTGCAGCATTGAAAGCAAAAGGCGTCGCACTGACTTCAAACATCAAGTTCTTCTTCGAGGGTGAAGAGGAAGCCGGTTCACCTCACCTCGCGGAGATCATCAAAGCGCATCGCGATTTACTGGAGGCAGACGCGTGGATAATCTGCGATGGCCCAGTACACCAGTCAGGCAAGAAGCAGGTGGTGTTTGGCGCACGCGGTGACGTTAACGTTGACCTCACTGTCTACGCCGCAAAGCGTCCGTTGCACAGCGGTCATTACGGCAACTGGTCGCCCAATCCTGCGATGATGCTCGCGCGGCTACTCTCGTCGATGAAAGACAACGACGGACGGGTGACGATCGACGGCTGGTATTCGGACGTCGAACCTTTGGGTGAACTGGAAAGACGCGCAATTGCCGGCGCGCCGCAGTATGACGAAGAACTCAAAAAGCAATTGGGGTTGAGTCGCACGGAAGGCGGGGGCAAGTCGCTGATGGAACTGATCAATGTTCCGTCACTGAATATCAACGGTTTTGCGAGCGGCGACGTGGGTGAATTGGCTCGCAACGTCATTCCAACGACGGCGACAGCAGTTTTGGACCTGCGGCTCGTGAAGGGAAACGATCACAAGCGGCAAGTCGAACGACTAATCGCACACGTTCGCAAACAAGGCTACTTCGTCAGCGAGCATCCACCCACCGATGCCGAACGCGCACAGCATCCGCTGATTGCTCGCGTCACTGTCAGGCCAGGCGGTTACAACGCGGATCGCACAAGCATGGACCTGCCGTTGTCGCTCGCAGTCATCGAAGCCGTGCAATCAACAACAGCCGAGAAGATCGTGTTATTGCCGACGTCGGGCGGGAGCCTTCCGCTTTCCATCGTTACTGAAAACTTGAAGACCGTGACGATCTCCGTACCGATTGCCAACTACGACAACAATCAACACGCCGAAAACGAGAACGTTCGTTTGCAGAATTTGTGGGACGGAATCGAGACGTTCGCGGCGTTGATGACTATGGGCCAGGCCAAAGCACAAGGGACACAAAGATGAGTGAACTGTTTTTACCGGTGCTGCTCGGCACAAATCGCAAGGAGAGGAAGAGCGAGTTTGCAGCTCGTTGGATTTTCGGCGAGATGCAAAAACATCCGGAGATTGAAACTCGCCTGTTCGACGTAGCTGAGTTTGCTCTGCCGCACGACCACTATGGTCAGGAGATAAAGGAGCAATTTCCCGAGTGGAGAGATGCGATCGTTCGCGCAGACGGCCTGGTGATTGTTACTCCTGAATACAATCACGGCTATCCCGGAACGTTGAAAGCGGTGTTGGACCTGCTACTCAGAGAATACATTCATAAGGCGGTCGCCTTTGTTGCCGTTTCGGCTGGACCATGGGGCGGTACGCGTGTAATCGAAGCGATGCTCCCGGTGATGCGCGAGCTCGGTTTGGTGTCCACGTTTACCGATTTAAACTTCTCGAAGGTTCAAAATGTGTTTGACGCTCAGGGTAGGCTGCTGGACTCGGCGTTTGAAACGCGCGCGGCAGGATTTCTTGAAGAGCTTGTGTGGATGAGTCGCGTCCTGAAGTGGGGACGCGTGAACGTCCCCTCCAGGTATCACACGTAATTATTCCGGATCTAGAACGTGCAGTTGTAGGCCTTCATTTGGGTGCGCGCATTCGCTAGATGAGTCTTGCACGCGCTGACGAGGCCGGCCTTGGTTTGTGGATTTGCAGCCAACTTCTTCCACTCAGTGCGCCAGGTGTTCATGCCTGTCTGGAATTGAGCGCGTGATGCTTCGGGGACTTTGGTTTTCACGCAGTTCTCGTAAGCAGTAAGAAAGCTATCGCACTCAGGTACGCCGATTTGATCGGCGCTGGCGGTGACGGTCGCGGCGGCGCTTGCAGCAGGGGATGCGGCGGGCGCCGATGCAGTGGTTGTCGTTGCCGCGTTCCTGTTTGTCGGATTGCCGCATGCCAGGACCATTAGACCAACTGCCAGACAGAACATAACGAGGAGAGTTCTCGACATTTTTATTCTCCTTGATCCAAAATGGCAAAGCGCGGTGATAATACACCAAATCACAATCTCTCTCCCTAACGGTTGACGTTAAAGGAGAACACCCGATGAATCACAGAGTTATCCTCGCCCTGGTGCTGTCGCTCTGTACTCTCCTGTCTGCTATGGGCCAGACCAAACCCGCCGACGACAAAGACGACGTGGTCAAAATCACGACCAACCTGGTCCAGGTTGATGCGGTAGTCACCAAGGATGGAAAAGTGGTGCGGGACTTGAAAGCGGAAGACTTCGAGATCTACGAAGACGGACGCCGGCAGGACATCACCAGTTTCGCGTTCATCTCGAACGTCGACCCAAACACCACTCGGACGGCCCAACCTAAGCGCGAAAAAACTGAGGTCGCTCCACCTGGACCAATAGAGCGCGACGTGCGCCGACGCACTATCGCCATTGTCGTCGACGATCTTGGATTGTCTGCGGAGAGCATGAGTCAGGTACGAAAACAGTTGCGCAAGTTCGTCGCCGAAGAGCTGCAGCCAAACGATCTGGTCGCAATCATACGGACCGGCGGTGAGATGGGCGCGCTGCAACAGTTCACCAACGACAAACGTCTGCTGACTCGGGCGGTGGACCTGTTACGGTGGAATGTTTGTAGCCGTATTGGGATACACGTCCTGCCGATACGCTCGAACTTTCCGAGTATGCCGGGCGGATGTGGCGGCTATAGTTATGGAAACACACGCAGGTCGCTCAATTTCATTCTTGATGCGATGGCCGAACTTCCCGGACGCAAGTCGATGGTGGTGCTGTCAGACAGTCTGCCGGTGGAAGATCAGGACGACGGGCTGGCAACCAACTCCGAGGTCGCCGCTTTTTACGCTCGAAACTACACCGCCGCGTTGCGCAGAATAGCCGAGAAGGCGATTCGTTCGTCGGTCGTGATCTATGCCGTTGATACACAGGGATTGCAGCCCACCGGCGTGACTGCCGCAGATTCCTTTAGTGGCAATCCCCAACAGGTGATGCAGCAGATGAATTCCTTGATCAGCGACCGTGCGCGACTACTGCAAATTCGGCGCGAAGGCGGTGACTTGATCGCGAGGCAAACCGGAGGTTTCCACGTTCGGAATTCAAACGACTATGGACTCAATCGTGTCGCCGAAGATCAAACCGGCTATTACCTGCTCGGTTACCGGCCCACGGATGAGACGTTCAATCGAAAGTTTCATCACATCAAAGCGAAGGTAAAACGTTCGGGAATGAGCGTGCGAACTCGTTTTGGTTTCTTTGGCGTGAGCGAGGAAGATGTTCGCCGCGCACGTCGAACTCCTCAGGATTTAACAAACCTGGCGTTGATGTCGCCCTTCGCCTCGCAGGACATCGAAGTCGAACTCGCGTCGTTCTTTGCAAACGACAAGACTGAAGGTTCGCTCGTTCGCTCTTTTGTTTATGTCGATGCGAACGGTCTGACGTTCACTCCAGTCAACGACCGGCAGGAAACTTCTTTGGAGATCCACGGCGTGATCTTTGGTGACAACGGCCTCGTTGTTCACCAGGTCAAACATACGGCGACGCTCAAATTGCGACAGGAAGAATACGAAAAAGCGAAGAGCGTCGGGATTCGCCTGAGATTCGACATGCCGGCCGTGCGCCCAGGATCGTTTCAGGTTCGCATTGGAGTGCGCGATCGGACGTCATCGAAGATTGGTACGGCCGGGCAGTTTGTCGCCGTTCCCGATTTACGGAACAAGAAACTCGCGCTTTCGGGTGTTGTGTTGCGAGGTGCGGGAGAGGCGGGAACGCAAAACATCACGATGACCAATCCCGCGATCAGGCAATTCAAAGCCGGCTCGGATCTTTACTTCGCGTTTGTCGCGTACAACGCCGCAATAGATCCGGCAACTCAATCACCAAACCTGCTGATGGAAACGAAACTATTTCGCGAAGGCAAGATGATCAAATCGAGTGGCGAGACTGTTCTCGACCTCGCGAATCAGCCGGATCCTGTTCGGCTGCTCGCCACCGGCGTGATGCGACTCGATCCGGCGCTGGAGCCTGGTCCCTACTATCTCCAGGTTGTGATCACCGATAGAGCCGTCAAAGACAAGCAGCCCCCCGCGATCCAATGGGTAGACTTCGAGATTGTGAAGTGACTCCAATTAGAGAACTACGGGAGACCAAGATGAAAAAAGCGATCAGTTTCTTAACGTTACTACTCGTTTGCTCAGTCACTGCCTGCGCGCAGCACATGAACGGCAATCATCACAGTGCGACGCCGGCGCCGGCCGAAAGCCCTGAAACGCAGGAATGGGCCAGGCAGCGACTGGCTAAATCTTCACGTCACCAGGAGTGGCTGAAAGTCAAGAACGGCGCGCGTGAAGTAAATAGTTTCGTGGTCTATCCGGAAGTAAAAAACAAAGCGACCGCCGTTGTCGTCATTCATGAGATCTTCGGTATGAGCGATTGGGTGCAAAGTCTTACGGATCAACTGGCAGAAGCAGGTTACATCGCCATCGCTCCTGATTTGCTATCAGGAATGGGCCCAAATGGCGGCGGGACAAGTTCGCTAGATCGCACTGCCATCGGCCAGAAGATACGCGATCTTCCACCGGACCAGATTACTGCCGATCTGAACGCCGTTGCAGACTACGTTTCCAAATTGCCGGCTTCAAACGGTAAGGTCGTCGTTGCGGGTTACTGCTGGGGTGGCTCGCAGACATTTCGTTACGCGACCAACAATCCAAACCTCAAGGCTGCATTCGTCTTCTACGGATCGGCGCCCACGGCCGGTGCTGACAATGCAATCGACAAGGAAGCGCTCGCGCGGATCAAAGCGCCGGTCTATGGTTTTTATGCCGGTAATGATGCACGCATCAACGCTACTCTTCCGGCAACTTCGCAAGCGATGACTGAGTTGAAGAAGACGTTTGAGCCAGTCACTTACGAAGGCGCCGGGCACGGGTTCATGCGCGCCGGCGATGCGCCGGAACCTGCCGCGCCTGAGGCAAAAGGCGACCAAGCCGCTGATGACAAAGCAAAAGCGGATTACCAGAAGGCCTTGGACCAGTGGAAGGCAAACAAGAAGGCACGCGACGAAGCATGGGTTCGTTGGAAGAAGTTACTGGCTGCCGTCTAAACCTGTGTTCTCCGTGTTTATCTGTGGTCCATAAAACTCAACCACATCTTTTGCGGCCGCGATGACTTTCTCCCGCAGTGATCGCGGCTCTAACACCTCTAATTTCGATCCAAAACTCAAAGCGTACTCACAAGCGATCTCCTCAACGTCGAAGCCAACAGCCACCTGCAACCATCCGTGTTCATCCGTGGCGGTTGGCTCGTTCACTCGCGCGAACCGTCCAGCAAACCGCAACCGCGGAAACACTTCCGGCGCAACTCTAAATCTCGCGACATAGTTCGGCAGCGCCGCCTTGAAATCCGTCTTCGACTGTTCCCAAAACGACGCGAGATCGAAATCCGCCGGAACTTCGCACGGCTGGTCCAACACTTCCGCCGCTGCAATTCGCGAGATACGATAACTTCGAATCGAGTTCTCAATTCCGGCGACGAGGTACCAAGCACTTCCCTT
>DASZDV010000325.1:0-4649 GCA_035941575.1 Pyrinomonadaceae bacterium | reverse complement strand
AAGCCTTCGGCGGATGGTGGACGGGATCGCTCGCGCTACTCGCCGATGCGGCCCACATGTTCACAGACGTCGCGGCGCTTGCACTGGCGCTGACGGCGCTCTGGTTTGGATCGCGTCCGGCTACTTCACGAAAAACATTCGGTTACTACCGGTTGGAAATAATTGCAGCGCTGGTTAACGGCGTAGCGCTCGTCGTCATGTCGTTGTTTATCTTCTATGGAGCTTATGAGCGTTGGTTCGCGCCGCCGGTGATTCGCAGTGGCCCGATGATCGTGCTCGCCGCGGGCGGTCTAGCGGTTAATCTGATCTGCGCGTGGATACTGCATCGCCGTGATGAGGTCGACCTGAACATCCGCGGTGCCTGGTTGCACGTCATAGGTGATGCGCTTGGTTCTGTCGCCGCGATTCTGGCCGGTATGTGTATGCTGCTGTTCGGGTGGTATGCGGCAGACTCTGTGTTCAGTGTGGTTATCGGGCTGCTTATCATCTGGGGCTCGGTTAGATTAATTCGCGAATCGACGAACGTGCTGCTTGAAGGCACGCCCGCGCACATCAACCTGGCGGCGGTTGAGGATGCAATTCTCGCCACGGCGGGAGTTTCGAACGTTCACGATCTGCACGTCTGGACCATTACGTCCGGACGCGAAGCGTTGAGCGCGCACGTGATTCACTCCGCGAGTATTTCGCAGCCTGATCTCTTACGCGAGTTGCGGATGAAGTTGCACGATCGGTTCGGAGTTGACCATTTGACGATCCAGATGGAGACGCCGGATTCTGAAGACGAGACTTTCCACTTTTGTCATGCCGGCACGGCGTGTTTTCGTTCTGAAAGAAATTGACTGACAGATGGAACTGAGTTTGCTAATCACGCTAGATCTACGCGAACAGGCAGCGTTGCAGGCGGCGCTGGTAACTCATGGCGCGCCTGACGCGCTGGTCACACTCGCGCTCACCGGCGCGTGCCGCATTAGCTCACTTGAAGAGGCGCGACAACTGCGTAAGTGGCTGGCCGAAGCGCGCACAACGGATGCGTCTGATTTTGCGGCGCTGCACGTTATCGAACGAGCGATGATCGATTTCGGCTTGTGACGTACCGATCGATGACCTCCGAACTTGAACTTCCGTACGGCCGCAGCACGGTCAAGTTTAGCTGCGAGAATGAGCAGTTCACCTTACTTTCCAACCGTTCAGACGCGGAAAAGCCTCTAACGGATTTTGAAATCGGCGCGGCACTCGACTCGCCGGTTGCTTCGCCGCCCCTCGACGAAATCATAGACAGCAGCGATTCGGTTTTAATCGTTGTTTCGGATGCGACGCGTGCGACGGCGAGCGCGCACATGGTTAATCTTCTCGTACGACGCCTCGTTCAGATTGGCGTTTCTCCATCGCAAATGGCCGTGATCTTCGCGACGGGAATCCACCGCCCTGTGACTGAACAAGAGAAGATCGATCTGCTATCACCTTTCATCGTGCAGCGCCTCACGGTTCTTGAACACGATGCCTACAATCCCGCAAAGCTCACCTCCTTCGGAACAACAAAGCTTGGCACGGACGTCAAACTTGCGAGCGCGCTACAACAGTATTCCCGCCTGATTGTTATCGGCGGCATCAACTTTCACTACTTCGCTGGTTTTACCGGCGGCCGCAAGTCGATCTGTCCCGGGTTAGCCGCAGCAGAGACGATTAAAGCAACACACATGCTGGCCTTGGATTTTGAAACCGGTGCGCGCAGAAGTGGCGTTGGCACGGGATTACTCGATGGCAACGCGGTGCACGAGGAATGCGAACGCATTGCGGAAGTCGTGCCACCTGCTTTCGTAATCAACACCATCGTTAACGATCAAAACCGCGCAGCAAAAGTTTTTTGCGGTGACTGGCGCCTCGCCCATCGCGCAGCTTGTGAACATTACCTGAATCAACACTCGATACAGATCCGCGAGCCTCGGCGGCTTGTTATAGCGAGTTGCGGTGGCTTCCCGTACGACATCAATCTGATTCAGGCACACAAAGCGCTCGACATGGCCGCGTATGCGTGCGAGGACGGCGGCACCATTGTCCTGCTGGCGGAGTGTAATGACGGTTTAGGTCGTCCCGATTTTTTAAAATGGTTTGAGAGTGCGGATTCTCATGCACTTGCGAGACGGCTGCGGACTGAGTACGAAGTGAATGGGCAAACTGCGTGGGCATTGCTGAGCAAAGCGGAGCGTTATCGCGTGGTCCTGGTTTCTCAACTTCCTGAGAACGACGTAAAACAGATGCGAATGGTTCCGGCGCGTTCGCTTTCGGAGGCTGTGGAAGGGGTGAAAGCGCAAGAAGGTTTTATCATGCCGCGAGGCGCCGCAATCTTACCAAGGACCGCTGGAAGCAAGTCGAACTAGGTGTTTTGCGCGAAGAGTTTTTGGGGACGCGACCTGATTTATGCGATGATTCGCGAGTAAATACTCGATGGAGACCAAGTCTATGAAACAGCTCGGTGCCTTCCTCGTTGTTTTGTTCAGTGCCTGCGTTGTTAGCGCGCAAGGACCAACCCCCGAACCAGTGGAGAAGCGCGTGCCGTTGAATGAAGTCGCAGTCGCGTTAGACGGAAGCGGCGGTTCTGCTCTCGAAGCTACCTTGCGCACAACGACCTTGTACGGAGCGCCAGACGCGCCCGTCGCTAACGTTCGTCTACTCGTGAAAAACACCAGTCCGATTCCTTACGCGTTCGTTTCGGGCATCGTCACGTTTTACGACGCGGCGGGTGTGCGTTGCGGCGAGGGAATTTTCAAGGCCGATGCGCTGGCAGTGAACGAGACGTTTGAAACAGACACTCCGGGCTTGCGCATCCGCTGTGAAGCCGCGAGCTGGCGCATTGTTGCGACTCATCTGTTGCCGCGCGTGCCGCCGAACACGCTCATTGCCCCGCTGGCGCGACCGTCGCAGAATTTGGTGGTCGAGATCAACGGCGAATCACACCCAATTCAGTTGGATAAGCCGTTGGTGATCACATTGGGTGAACGACGCAACACGATTGTGGTTCGCGCTGCGCCTTAACCTGCTTGACCATACGGTCCTGCGGTTCTAGCATTGAACTCCGTAAACGAACAATTAGCCCGATCAGGGGGTGTGTTATGGCTGATAACAAGAAGTGCGCACACGGTGTGTGTGACTGTCCGGCGGAAGCCGACAGTAAGTACTGTAGTGAATACTGCGAAAACGCGGAAGAATCAGGAGTTACTGAGATAGCTTGCGGTTGCGAGCACGCTGCTTGCAGGTAGCGCTGACAGAATCGGTTTCCATTTGAACGCTCCGTTAGGGGTGATTGCTCCTGACGGAGCGCTTGAGTATTCAATGCTTAAAACTCTTGTCGAGTTACAACGTCTGAAACGGTTGGACCGCACTGGTTGGGTGCTGCGAGGCTTTGCGAATGGAACCGAATCCGTTGCGGCGCATTCCTTTGGCGTGAGTGTTACGGCGATGTTATTGGCTGATGAACTGCTGGCGCAGGGCGTAGTAATCGACGTTGAAAAAGTTCTGCGGATCGCGCTGTTGCATGATTGGGCCGAGACCCGTGTCGGAGACATGCCTCGCACCGCGACGTCGTACTTTGGTTCTGAAGCAAGAAAGAACGCCGAGACTGCGGCATTTCGTGATCTCACCGAACCACTGGACCAGGGCGATTCCCTCTATGCAAACCTCTATCACGAATATGAAGAGCGGAACAGTCTCGAAGCACGTCTCGTTAAAGCTGCCGATATTATCGATCTGCTGGTTCAGGCGTTGGCGCTCGAACGCGCCGGCGCCCGCGGGCTCGACGAGTTCTGGCAGGTTACTCAGAATCCCCAACTGCAACTCGAAGGACCAGCCAAAAAGATAGTCGCAGATCTACTCCAATCCCTGCTGAAAGCTCGCGCGGAAGTCCTGTCACCTCAGACATGATGTTTGATTCGCCTTCGATTCTAATGGCTGAATTCATACAGGCACTGACGTGGCAGAACGTGTTGATTGGTGCGCTGATCTTTCTGGGGTCGTTTCTCATCAACCTGGCCATCGTCTCCTTTATTCTCGTCAAACTGCCGGCGGATCACTTCAGCAAGTCTCGCAAGACAAAATTCTGGTCAGGGCCGCGTCCGATGCTCCATGCGGCAAAGGTCGTTGGCAAGAATATCGCCGGTGTTCTGCTGGTCGCGCTCGGCATCGTACTGTCGCTTCCCGGTGTCCCCGGACAGGGCTTATTGACGGTGTTGCTGGGACTCATGCTGCTCGATTTTCCCGGCCGGCATCGGTTGGAACAGAAGTTGTTGAGTCGTCCCAGTATTGTGAATGCAATTAACCGCTTGCGCGGGCGATTTGATAAGCCTCCGCTCGAACTTGGTTGAGCGGGAACTGTTGTAGACTTACAGGTCGAATAGGATATGATTGGCGCCCGAAGGCTGATGCTCAAACACTGTAACCCGTCACGAGTCCGACTAACCAGTTTCCTGCCGGTTTTCGTCGTTACAATCCTGCTTTTCAACGCGGGTTGTGGTCTTTTTGGAGCAAAGACGAAGGTTCAGGTTCCTCAACTATTAACTCCGCTCGCAGACGCAAACAAAGACCGTCTGATTCAAGAGGTTAACCGGCTTTCGACGGTCAGTTCTATTCATGGAAAGGTCGATATTCAGTTTGAG
>DASZDV010000324.1:0-1951 GCA_035941575.1 Pyrinomonadaceae bacterium | reverse complement strand
AGCCGGTGCGACCATAGGACATTAATCGTACTTAGCCACGGATTTTCACTGATTCAAGCGGATCTTCGCTGAGCCGTCTTGTCCGTGGAGATCTGCGGTCTGCCCCTCTCATGCTATGATTTCGACCCCACATGAGTTCTGCCACCGCAATTACAATAAAACTGCTTGCGGTTCTGTTACTGGTCGCAGCTAACGGCTTTTTTGTGGCTGCAGAATTTGCGCTGGTCGGCGTTCGTTCGTCGCGCATCGAGACTCTTGCTAACCAGGGCAGTCGATCGGCGAAGCGGTTGATGCAGTTACTGCAGAATCTGAATGCTTACTTGTCTGCATGCCAGTTAGGAATCACGCTCGCTTCCCTCGCACTTGGTTGGATTGGTGAACCAGCGATCGCACGCGTGCTGGAGGGACCGCTCTCTAATTTGCCCGGTCGTTTCGGATCGGAAACTTTCCGCCACGGTCTATCTTTCGCTGTTGGCTTCCTGATCATCACTGCACTACACATCGTTCTCGGTGAACAGGCGCCGAAGTTGATGGGTCTCGCACTTGCCGAGCGAGTCGCCCTCGCCGTCGCCTTGCCGATGCAATTGTTTTATCGCGTCGCCAGTTGGCCGATTCGTGCTTTGGACTGGGCCAGTGCCCGCACTGTCAAACTCGTGGGAATTCAGGCGACTGCGGAACACGCCTCGACTTACACGGAAGAAGAACTACGTCGCCTGATTGACATTTCACGCGACAGTGGGCACCTGCGCGCCGAAGAGCGCCGTTTGATTCATCGCGTGTTTGAGTTTTCCGACACACTCGTGCGCGAAGCGATGGTGCCGCGCACCGAAATGGCCGCGATTCCCAGCACCTGTAATCTCGAACAAATCACAAAGGCATTTGACCAGCATCGTTACTCACGTTTGCCTGTCTATCGCGAATCGTTCGACGACGTTTGTGGCTTCATTCACAGCAAAGACGTAATGCCTTATCTGCTTCATCCCGATAAATTCAAACTCGAGGATGTGTTGCAACCGCCCCTCTACGTTGTCGATACCGCGCGGCTCGAGCATGTGCTCCGCCAGATGCAGAAAGCGAAAATGCATTTTGGGTTTGTCGTCGACGAGCATGGCGGACTTGAAGGCATCATCACGCTCGAAGACCTGCTCGAAGAGATCGTCGGCGAGATCTCTGACGAGCACGACGAAGAGGTGAACGAACAAATTACTCAGGTTGATCAAACGACTTATGTATTGGCCGGCGGATTAGCCGTGCGCGATCTGAACAGGCGCTTGAAACTTACAGTTCCTGAGTCTGAATCTTACACGACGGTCGGTGGATTTTTGATGACACAAGCGGGCCATGTTCTTAAGCCCGGTGAAGTCGTGCAGCATGATGGCCTGGTCTTTAAGATTGAACGCGTCGAGAAGCGTCGAGTGATGCGTGTGAAACTCGAAATCGAACAAACTGACGGAGAAGGGGAGATAACGAATGAGCTGGATCGAGCACGTTCTGGCACGGGAAATACTGGACTCGCGGGGTAATCCGACTGTAGAAGCGGAAGTGGTTTTGGCCGATGGTGTGATAGGACGTGCATCAGTACCTTCAGGCGCTTCAACTGGTGAAAACGAAGCTGTAGAGCTTCGGGATGGTGATAAGAAGCGATACGGCGGCAAGGGTGTTCTGAAAGCAGTTCAAAATGTTAACGACGTGATTGCGCCTGCCTTGCAGGGATTCGACGCGCTCGATCAGGCTGAAGTCGATCGCGCACTGCTTGACTTAGACGGCACTCCAAACAAATCCAAACTCGGCGCCAATGCTTTGCTTGCAGTTTCAATGGCGACCGCTCGTGCCGCAGCGGAACAGTTGGAGATCCCGCTCTACAGATATCTTGGTGGTCCAAACGCACGCACGTTGCCGGTGCCTATGATGAATATCGTTAACGGCGGTGCGCACGCGGATAACAATGTCG
>DASZDV010000323.1:0-6428 GCA_035941575.1 Pyrinomonadaceae bacterium | reverse complement strand
CGGACTTGGAAAACGATCACAGTCTGGTTCACGACGACTACGGCAACCGAAACATGCTCGTGCACGAGAAGGACGGTAAGTGGCAAGTCGCGGCCATTTTGGATTGGGAACTCGCCATCTCCGGCTCGCCATTGCTCGACGTGGGCCACTTCCTACGCTATGAACTGGAGTCGCAGCCATTGCGCGAACCCTTTTTCTCACGCGCGTTCGTCGAACACGGCGGACATTTACCAGAAAACTGGCAACTAATGGTGAAGCTGATCGACCTGACCGGGCTGGTTGAATGTCTAACGCACGAAGATCTCCCCGCGGATGTCGAAGCCGAACTGCTGGAACTAATCAACTCCACGCTGGTGATCGGAACCCGAAGTCGTTAGCTGGTGTCAAAGTCTCACGGTCTTACGCAAGTTTCTTAAAGGTAGGCGTTCTTCAGACATGAAAAAACTCGTGCTGCTCACACTCCTGGCGACCATCACCGCTGTCGGTTTATTCGCTTACACCGCAGTTTCAACCGCGCACGCCCGTCGCGGGAAGGTCGCGACCGCCCGCAAAAAGATGAAGGCGTTTAAGTCCGAGCGAGAACTCAAGCGCTACTTTCGGCAATTAGAAGCGCGATACAAGCGCCGGACGCGTGTCGCAGGCGTTGGCCTCGGCGGCGGGGCAAACGTCGACGCTGTTGCTTCCCCTCCTCCAGCAGCGAAAACGGCAACGGTGACGGTGGCGTCGAAAGGGCTCGTTCTAGGGAGGGGTGTCGCCGGGGTGGCATCGAACGCTCTCCCGCGGCGCGCTCGTGGTGACGAAGACGAATCGATCACAAACACCCAACATGCCGGCGTTGACGAAGGCGACATCGTAAAACTCCACGGCGATCACCTTGTCATACTTCGCCGCGGGCGCATCTTCACCGTGAAGGTCGGCCATGGTGAGTTGAAACCTGTTTCGGTAATCGATTCATTTGGTCCAGATGTCACTCCGGAGGGTGCGTGGTACGACGAGATGCTGATTTCCGGTGACACGATCGTGATCATCGGCTACAGCTACGATCGAGACGGGACCGAAGTTGGTCTATTTAATGTCAACGCGGAGGGCCAACTGAGTTATCGCGGCACTTATCAAATGCGTTCGGACGATTACTATTCGTCGCGGAATTACGCCAGCCGCCTCATCGGCGACAAACTCATCTTTTACACGCCGATCTACTTCTATCCTGGCGAGGGCGATCCACTTGAGATATTGCCGGCTGTCCGCAGGTACCACAAAGACGCGACGGAGAAAGAGTTTCAACGCATTCTACCGGCGCAACGTGTTTACCGGCCGGAATTTTGGTTCGACACGAACGAAGGCGTCGCGCTTCACACCATAACTATTTGCAATCTCGCGAACGGAGGCTTCGATTGTCAGGCGACGTCAGCGCTCGGACCAGAAGGAAACGTGTTTTACGTTTCGCCCGAGTCGGTTTACGTTTGGGCGACGTCATGGAACTACGATGCAGACAAGGCGAGATCGATTCTGTTTCGCATGCCGTTGGACGGTTCGGCGCCAAGCGCGTTGCGTGTTTCCGGTGGTCCAGTAGACCAGTTTTCGTTTTTGGAAAGCGATGACCAGCACCTGAACGTGCTCGTACGTTCTGAAGCAAAGGGCGACGGCATGTGGGCCGCGGAAGTCGCTGAAGGGGAAGTCGCGTTGATGCGTGTTCCGCTCAGCAGTTTTTCCGATGGTAGTACGACGGTTCCCGCGTCCAGTTACCGTCGCTTGCGAAAACCGGAAGGCGAGACATTTCAAAATCGATTTATCGGGAAGTATTTGTTCTACGGAACGGGCAGCGGTTGGGGCGAACCTGAGACCACCAAAGAGTTGAAGGATCTCTATGTGGTCGAGTGGGCCAGGCGCGCTTCTTACAAGCTCCAACTGCCGCATGGTGTCGATCGTATTGAACCGATGGGCGATGACGCAGTCGTGGTTGGCACCGACGGAAAAGATTTGCACTTCACATCAATTCGTTTAGGAGAGACTCCGGAGATAGTTTCACGGTACACACGTCACACTGCTTCTCAGGGTGAAACGCGGAGTCATGGTTTCTTCTACAAACCGGAGGACGAGAATAACGGCATGCTGGGTCTGCCGATCAGCCTTCCTGGCCGTCCCGGGTACGAGCAACTGTTTGACTACTCCGCTGCGATTATCTTCTTACGTAACGAATCACTCCAGTTTCGCGAAATCGGTGAACTCGGCGCGCAGGCAGAAAAAGCGGTAAACGATCAATGCCGCGCGTCGTGCGTTGACTGGTATGGAAACGCCCGTCCGCTGTTTCTGCGCGGAAGAGTTTTTGCGCTGCTTGGTTACGAAATCGTCGAGGGTAGCTTGAAGGACGGTCGCATGAATGAGCTACGCCGCATTAATTATGCGCCGAGTCTCTCTAGCCACAGATGACACGCGTGGTTTAAAATCCTCACTCTCTTCGCAGTCTTACCCAGGAGGCCAAATACATGTACCGAAGACGCCTGTCTTCTCTGTCGCTGCTACTTGTCTTAGCGTGCGCCTGCTCCCTCGTTGCGCAAACTGCACGTCGTCCGATGAAACTCGACGACCTGAGTCGTTTTCGTAACGTTAACGATCCCCAGATCTCGCCCGACGGCAAGTGGGTGGCATACGTAGTCGGCACGACTGACACCAAGGAAGACAAATCCAATTCGCACATTTGGATGATCGGCATCGACGGCACAAACGACAGACAGATCACGTTTAGCCAGGACAGCGAGAGTTCTCCACGATGGAGCCCAGACGGCAAATACCTGTCGTTCACCTCGTCGCGACCTGGCAAAGCGCGCGGCAATCAGGTTTGGCTGCTGGACAGAAACGGCGGCGAAGCAACGCAGTTGACGGAGCTCAAAGGCCGCCTTCAGGGACACGAGTGGTCGCCTGATTCAAAACGTCTCGCACTCGTTATCGGTGATCCCGATCCGGAAGCGGAACCTGGACCGTCACCCGCGCCGGGCGCCAGTGCGACGCCGCGTGTGCCAAAACCGATCGTGATCGATCGTTATCGCTATAAACAGGACGGCCAAGGTTACCTTCTCTCGGGCCGGCACACCTACATCTATCTCTTCGACATCGCCTCGAAAAAACTCGAACGCCTAACGAAGAGCAAATGGGACGAGAGTTCACCTGCGTGGTCCCCCGACGGCACTCGCATCGCCTTCATGAGTAATCACACGGACGATCCGGATCGGGATCCGGCAGCGCAACTATTCGTCGTCGATGCCAAACCTAGCTCAACCGAGAAACAGTTAACGCCGGCAACAGCGCGCGCGGGACGTTCGCGTCCTGAATGGAGTCCGGATGGAAAATGGATCGCGTTTCTCGAAGGCGACGAGAGGAAATATGGCGCATACAGCATGGACCGGCTGTCGTTAGTTGCCACTGACGGCAGCAGCGCGCCAGTGCGATTCAAGGCTACTGACGATCTCGATCGTGGCGTGTCCTCGCCGCGATTCAGTGCGGACGGTAAATCGATCCGCTTTCTCGTGACAGACGATCGATCGGTGTACCCGATGAAGGCGAACGTCAGCGGTGGTCGAGCCGAGCGCCTCCTGTCGCCGCCGGTTGCGATCTCAAACGTGAATACAGTCGCGGGACGAACGGTCGCGATTTCGGGCGGCGACTCGAAGGTAGGCGAAGTCTATGTTTGGGAAGAAAAAGGGCTCCGTCAGATCACTCATCAAAACGATGCGCTGCTTGCCGAGTTGGAACTGGGCGTTACCGAAGAAGTCGGATTCAAGAGTAAAGACGGGACGCAGGTCAATGGGCTGCTCACTTATCCCGTCGGATATGTCAAAGGAACAAAGGTCCCGTTGCTGCTGAGAATTCACGGTGGTCCAAACGGACAAGACCAGCACTCATTCAGCCTTGAGCGGCAGATGTTTGCCGCGAACGGTTACGCAGTGCTGGCCGTCAACTATCGTGGCAGTGCAGGACGTGGCCAGGCGTTTTCACGTTCAATCTTCGCAGACTGGGGTAACTATGAAGTGCAGGATCTGCTAGCAGGTGTGGACCATGTCGTCAAGATGGGTGTTGCGGATCCTGACCGCCTCGGTGTTGGCGGGTGGAGTTACGGTGGAATTCTCACCGATTATCTGATCGCGAGTGATACGCGTTTCAAGGCGGCCACGAGCGGCGCCGGGACTGCTTTCACTATCGCGTTCTACGGCACCGATCAGTACATCATCCAATACGACCATGAAATCGGTCCGCCGTGGAACCCGAAAGCGTGGGAAACCTACGTCAAGATCTCGTATCCGTTTTTGCACGCCGACCGCATTCAAACGCCGACGCTCTTCCTCGGCGGTGAACGCGATTTCAACGTGCCGGTTCAGGGCAGTCAGCAGATGTATCAGGCGCTGCGAAGTCTCGGCGTCGATACGCAGCTAATCATCTACCCGAACGAGAATCACGGCATCCAACGACCGAGCTACCAGCGCGATCGAATGGAACGTTACCTGGCGTGGTACGACAAATACATCAAGAAAGCACCGGGCGCACCCAGTACCTCGACAGCACGATAGAGGCTTGGTACAACTGCAAGTAATGAAGTCTGGTTTACTCGCAGTCGTATTGCTTCTGTGTGGCACAGTTGCCGGTAAGGGTCAGTCATGCCTCACGCAGGAAGACTTGAAGAACATGCGGGCGCGCATCGAGTCGAGCGCGCATGTTGACAGCACGCCTTCCAAAATCGACAAGAAGCTCCAAACTGAATTGCTCAAGATGGCTCTCAGGCAACGTGAATTGCTTCAGGAAGTCGTCGCAAAAGATCAGGAGAATAAGTCGGACCGAGAAAAACTGCACAAGTTCTTCGACAAAAGCACGGCCAAACTCTGCGACATTCTTAAGGAGAACGGCTGGCCAACCAGCGCAACCGTCGGCACGAATGGCACGGCCGCCGCGTACTACATTCTGAGGAACGGCGGCACTTTCGAGATGCAACGCGATCTGCTGCCGGTGATCCTTGCGGCGATTAAGAAGGACCCTTCTCAAAAGGCGGAATTCGCGGGACTGTTCGATCGGCTGCGCGTCAGCGCGGGAATGAAACAGCTCTTCGGCACGCAAGCCGTTAGCAAAGGCGGGTTCCTGATTGTCTACCCTGTCGAAGATGAAAAACATCTCGACGCACGTCGTGCAGAGTTTGGCCTGCCAAAGATGGACGACAACATTCGGAACCTCGAACGCATTTATGGCCGGCCTCTCGTCAAATCGCGCCAGGCGCCCACCTCGGAACATTCGAAAGAACTGACCGACTCAATCACCAAAGCACTCGACTCCTCGGAAGTCGATGCAAACTACGTCGATCCCGGCGACGTTATCAGGGTCGAAACGAGCCTCGTCAGTCTCAACGTCAGTGTTTTCAACAGCAAGTTGAAACTGTTCGTTGGTTCCTTAACAAAGGAAGACTTCCGCGTACTCGAGGATGGGAAAGATCAAACAGTCACCTACTTTGCATCGACTGACGTGCCTTTCGATCTGGTGTTGCTGGTTGACTTGTCAGGATCGACTGCCGACAAACGCGACCTGATCAAACAATCGACGTTGCGTTTTATCGAGGTAGCGCGGCCGAGCGACCGGCTCGCGATCGTCACTTTTTCTGATGACGCAAAGATAGTCTCGCCGCTCACACTCGATCGCGCACAACTCACTGCCAGTGTTCAGAGCATGGAAGGTCTCGGAGGTTCTCACGTTTGGGACGCCGTGAAGTTCACCTTCGACAACGTGCTTGGGCCAAAAACGTTGGAAAGGCGTCGTGCGGTCGTGTTGATGAGCGACGGCGTTGACGGCGCTTTGACGCGCTTTGGTCCACCGCGTGGTTCTAAGATTACGTTCGCGGGACTGCTGGAACAGATACGCCAGACCGATACGCTCGTTGTGCCGATCTATCTCGATACGGAGGGTTCGATTGGTGGTTCATTTATGAAGGACGAGTATGAAAACGCGCGGCGCACGTTGAATCTGATGGCGCAGGAGAGCGGCGGTTCTTACTACCAGGCGCGCAAGCTATCGGACCTCAACGGCGTTTACGAGCAAGTGATTAACGATCTCGGCAAGGTCTACAGCCTGGGATACAAATCGACGAACCCGACGCGCGACAGTAGTTGGCGAAGCGTGCAGATTTCGATCGCCAATCGCCCGGACTTGGTTACGCACGCACGTCCCGGCTACTACGCTCAGTGAGCTGCAACATTCCAAGGTTTCAGGAGACAAAATGATTCGTCGCCCTTCTCGCCCGGCTGTGGTGTTGTGCGTTGCGCTGCTGGTTGCTTCTTCCGCGTTTCCATCAACCGCACAAGTCAGACGTCCGCCCATCCGGTCGAGTGCGCCGATACTTGAACGAAACATCCGCGCTGAGTTGAGTTTTCTGGCGAGCGATGCAATGCAGGGGC
>DASZDV010000322.1:0-6628 GCA_035941575.1 Pyrinomonadaceae bacterium | reverse complement strand
ATATCCGGCCCCAACCAGGGCTGAGAAGGCGAACCGCTGCGACTCTGGTAAACGACACGCCACCGATCAACGCCCAATGCGTCCGCAATTAATCGTCCCGCTTCCTGAAGCTGATCGGCGTACTCGCAAGTCGCAGCCATCGATTCCGGAATACTGTGCGCTGTGAACACCAACTCTGCGTTCGCGCGCACGGCCTCGTCAAATCTCGAAAACGCGTCGCGGATGTGGTCCACGTTTGCTTCGATGAACCGCGGATGATTGTAAAACGCGCGTAACTTATCGACCCGCGGCGCCTCTGGTCCAACCGCCGCCTGCGCGTCCGCAATGTTTTGTCGATACTGCCGGCAACTCGAATACGAACTGTACGCGGAAGTTACAAAAGCTAAAGCATTGTGAACGCCGTCGCGCGCCATCTCTCGCAACGTATCCGGTAACAAAGGGTGCCAGTTGCGGTTGCCCCAGTAGATGGGAAGGTTTGGCCCATGTGCTTCGAGTTCTCGTTTGAGTGCAGCGATGAGGTTTCTATTCTGTTGGTTGATCGGACTGACGCCGCCGAACATCTCGTAATGACCGGCGACTGCGAGCATCCGTTCGCGCGGCACATTGCGCCCACGCAGGACGTTCTCGAGGAAGGGAATCACATCATCCATTCCTTCCGGCCCACCAAACGATACAACTAGCAGCGCGTCATACTCAGGCATCACTCGTCTGTCTCATCTGTCGTTCATGGACCATATCAACCAGCGCAATCACATTCTCAACGGGTGTATTCGGCAAAATTCCATGCCCCAAATTAAAAACGTGGCCAGGTCGTCTACCCGCTTGATCCAGGATCCGCTTAGCCTGCGCTCGCAACACCTCACGATTAGAGAACAAGGCAACCGGATCGAGATTCCCCATTATCGCCACATCGTGCCCAACACGTTGCCAACCCTCATCGAGCCGCACGCGCCAGTCGAGCCCAATCACATCGCCACCAGCTTCACGCATCAACTCCAGGAGCGCTGCGGTTCCAGTGCCGAAGTGAATCACTGGCACACCCGGCGTCACGTTTTTGATAACGGCGCGCGTGTGCGGCAGCACAAACTCGCGATAATCATCGGGACTCAAACATCCCACCCATGAATCAAACAACTGCACCGCCTGCGCGCCCGCTGCGATCTGCGCATTCAAGTATTTCACTAAGCCGCGAGCGACGAGCGACATCATCGCGTGCCACGCCCCACTGTCGTTGTACATCAACTGTTTTGTGTGAACGTAGTTCTTCGAGCCACCACCTTCCGTCACGTAAGAAGCAAGCGTGAATGGCGCGCCCGAAAAACCGATCAACGGAATGTCAGGTTTCAACGCGCGGCGTGTTTGCCGAATGGCTTCGTTAACAAAGTCCAGAACATTAACGTCTTCAAGTTCACGGAGCCGATCGACGTCCTTCGAGTTTCGCACCGGATTATGGATGACGGGTCCTTCGTCCGCGGAAAATTCGAGGTCGATACCCATCGGTTCGAGGACCAGCAGGATGTCGGCAAAGATGATCGCGGCGTCCACGCCAAGACGTTCGGCGGCAGTTACGGTTACTTCCGCAGCGAGTGAAGGGGTTTTACAGAGTTCCAGAAAGGTCGTTTTCGCGCGCACTTCCCGGTACTCGCGCATATAACGGCCAGCCTGCCGCATCAGCCAGATTGGAGTGTAAGGCACCGGCTCGCGGCGGCACGCCCGCATGAAGATACTGTCGTGTAACGCTTGATCCAAAGGAGGCGAATTATACTACGCCACAGTAATTGTTCGCCGCTTCCCTTGTTGGCGAGACTTGTCTACTGCTCATGCGTCTTTCGTCTTCTCTTCAAGACGCCGGTCATGAAGCCGAGGCCTGAGACCAGCAATACCATTGTTGCCGGTTCGGGCACTTCATTCACCTCGTTCGTCCCTGCTGCTGCGACGGCGCTGATCCTGAGCTCAATCGTGTTCACGGCGCCGAACTGGAGCGAAAACACATGCGATATTGTGACTGGTCCCAGTGAGAACCCTCCCGTTTGGTTAGGCGCGCGGACCTCACTCAACATCTGGTCCTGGGAAAGCACTGACTGGCCATTTACCAGAAGGTTGTAGGAGATCTCCGAGAATGCGAATGTACCAAACTGATCGGTCGATACCTGTCCAGTTGCGAAGGGCATGATCGAAAAAGTCACGTCAACGGGGCCTTCGCCGCCGAGGATGACGAGTGTGCCGGTGAAGATGCCTTGTTCGAAGGAGGATGCTGAACAAACGCAACCCCCCACACTGGCGGAGCTGGTCGCGTTACCGGTTAGGTTGTTGGCACTTATCGATATGGAGGCGTTGGCAAAGGTCACAACTGCGGTTGCTTGAGAGATGGGAAACGTGTTCGTGGTGAGGTCCTGGATTTCACCGAGACTGTTCTGGGCCTGGGCGCGAGTGGTGGCGCCGGTCGGCGTGAATACAGCAGTTCCCGTTGCGGGGTTGAATTGGACACCGTTGAGAGTGAACGTAGTGAACGCTATGGTGTCTGCATAAGCAGTCGACGAGACGCCAAGCACCAATGCGAACAGCAGTAGTCGAAGAAAAACTCGGGGCGATTTGATTTTCATCAAAACTTTCTCTTTGTTGGTTATGACGAAACTTGTTTACCGGTCAACTCTCCGTCGTCTTTTCTTCAAGACGCCGGTCATGAAGCCGAGGCCTGAGACCAGCATGACGATCGTTGCCGGTTCCGGCACTTCGTTATTGATTACCAGCGAAGTGGAGGAGAGTCTGACAAGGATCGTGTTCGTGCTTCCGCCCTGGAGTGTGATTGAGCGCGAAAGTTGGCTCGACCCTTGTGCCGTTCCGAACCCGTTTGGCCCGGTGATGGGATGCAGCGCCTCCACCTGGAACGAGAACACTGGAGTGCCATTCACAAACAGGTCGAAGAACAGCCCCGATTCCGCGTATTCACCGAACGCGTCGGTCTGTACCTGCCACAGAAGAGTTTGTAGAGCGGAAATGTTCACGTCTATCGGACCTTCGGCGCCGCTGAGGACAAGCGTGCCGGTCAAGGTAGCTTGTCCGAAAGAGCCCGCCGCACAATCGCAGTCCGTGAGACTCGCGGTGGTATCGGCGCTGACGGAACGGGTGGCCGCATTTGCTGTCGCGGCGGCCGTAACTCCGTTCACGGCTGCATTGGCTTGAGCGATAGGAAAGCTGTTCGAGGTGTTGCTGATTTGCGTTCCCCCGTTAAAGCCGGCGTCGGCACGAGCCGTCGCGCCGGTCAGCGTGAATTGAGCAGTTCCCGCGGCCGCAGTGAACTGGAGATTCGAAAAGCTGAAGGAGGTGAGCGAGAAGGCGTCTGCGTAAGCGGTTGACGAAGCGCCAAACAGCAATCCGAGCACCAGGACTGGGGCAAAAACTTTGAGCGATTTGACTCTCATGAACTTCCTCCTTGTTCTGTCAGGACGCGACCGTTCTCGGCACAGGGGATGGTGAAACGAAAACCCACCAACCTATTGATTGGGGGGTTCATGAGTAACTAAAGCTGGAGAGAGACTAACGTCTTTATACACCGACAACATGAGGAGGAGCAACAAAAAAGACCGCAAGATTCATGTAGTTTTCGTCACAGCGATCGGTATTCACGCGAACTTTCACTTTGATAGTTACGTTACGAAACCTGTGGGCCGTTTTTGACACTTACAACAAGTTACCGCTCTCTCAATCTTGGTGCAAAACGGCGTTCAGGACTACAATCACCCGGTTCAAATCTACGTACTGACTGGCTTGCAAGAAATCTGACGAAAGTCCGGCAGAATCTTGCCACAAGCCAGTAGTTTGTGGTGTTTGTACAGTTGAGAGAGCGGTGATTGTGAACGGACAAGCTAGAGCATTGATCGAGTCCATGCCTAACGAGATCGGGACTGAGGCTACAACTACGCCCAGTTTCGACGAAGCGTTTACCCTCCATCACCGCGCCGTTTTTAGAACGGCCAGGGCGGTCGTTCGCGACTCAGCCCTGGCGGAAGACGTGACGCAGGAAGTCTTTTTAAGACTCTATCGCAATCTCCACGCTACGCCTGGCGAAGACCTGCTTCGCGCGTGGCTTCTGCGCGTGACTCTTAACGTCGCGCGAAACACCTTGCGGGGTCAAAGCCGCTCGATGGTTCGCGACAACGAGTATCACAAGAGCACCGCGGACAGCGGCATATCTATCGATGCGCCGGAGGAAGACTACGAGCGCCGAGTGGCGATCGAAGAAGCCCGCCGGGCGTTAGAGAAGATTAAAGAGCCGATGAGGAGCTGCCTGTTGCTCAAACAGCAGGGGCTTTCTTACCGCGAGATCGCCAACACGCTGTCGTTGAAGGAAACAAACATCGGCAGTCTGGTGGCGCGCGGTCGCAAGGAGTTTACGAGGGTGTACGGAAAAATCGGAGGCAGACGATGACGCGCTGTTTGGACGAGGCAATGCTGCAAAGTTATTTCGACGGTGAGCTTTCCGGCGACATGATGGAAAGCGCAACGTTGCATTTGGCTTCATGCTCCACGTGTGCTGCGGCAGCACGCGAAATGGAGGAGGAAATTAATCTGTTGATGACGGCGCTGGAGCCGGAGTTTGAGGCCAGCGTACCGACTGAACAGTTGCGACAGCGCATCGAAGCCGCTGTGCTCGATCTGCGCCTTGAGTCAGCGTCAGCGAGAGATAAAGCGGGTTTTGGCGCGTTCATTTCCAGTCTGCTTAACTTCGGAACGCAGCGGACGTTGGGTTATGCGAGTTTGGTCGTGGTGCTGGCGTTTGCCGCAATCTTTGGTGTGATTAAGTTGAAGACAACGCAGCAGCAGTCGCAGGAAACGGCGACAGCGAAGGTAACGCCGCCGGTTGTAAACACTACAAATAACGATGCCGCAGTTCAGACACCAGTTTCAGGAGGGATTGAGCAGGTAGCGGCTGGCGGAACCGGACAAAGTAGAAATACAGATCGTGTTGATCGATCCGCCAAGGCTGTCAAAGCCTCTGTTCGGTCTGTCAAAGCCTCTGTTGCCGAGCCTGTCACGGCGTCTGTTGCCAAGTCTGTCACGCCCTCTGCTCCCAACTCTGAAACGGTCAGACTGCTTCCGGGCGAACGTGCTTATCTGAAAACAATCGCCAGGCTCGATACCTCTATAAAAGCAAATAAGAAAGCCATGAGACCGTCATTGCAGGTTGAGTACGAACGCAACCTCGCAGTGGTTGATCGCGCGATTGCTGCCACACGCAGTGCAGCGAAGAACAATCCAAACGATCCCGACGCGGCCGATTTCATGTTTGCTGCTTACCAGAGCAAAGTAGACTTCCTCAACACCATCGCTGACGCACGTCTCGGTGGAGGTCGCTCACATTGAAAGGCCGGGTCCTGACTTGATCAATAAGCTGTTTGCAGTAGCTGCGGCTTCGGGCCTCATCCTCTCCCTTGCAGGTTCAACCCCCGCACACGACGAAAAAAAACATTCCCAGCCCGGTGAAAAGATCGAGCGCACGCTTACGGTGAATCCACAGGCCACCATTACTTTGTGCGTCGCTGCGGGCTCATTGATGGTTCATGGTTGGGAGAAGAATGAAATCCGTGTTCGCTCAAGCGACGCCGAGCAGCTTGAATTCCGTCGCATCGACAAGAGTAAAGATCCAAACGTTCCTGCAATGCGCGTCGATGTGATGGTTCTCGACAAACCTGCGCGTCCGAATCAGAAACTCGATTGCCAGGCGATTGCCGATGTGCAGATGGAAGTTCCGGCCGGCGCAACCGTTCAGGTGCAGACTTACGATGGCGATATAACGATCGCCGGAGTCGCGGCTGCGTATGCCGGTTCGCAAAACGGCGACATCATGATCGAGCGCGCCACAAAACTGGTGGAGGCGGGCACAGTCGGCGGCAGCATTTCGTTGAAGGATTCAAGCGGCCGAATCAACTTGAGCTCCGCGGGCGGTGGTGTGGAAGCCGCAAATGTTCGTGCATCGGGCGTGGACGACACGTTTGAAGTCGGAACTGTAAGTGGTGATATTCAGTTGGACGACATTTCCAGTCCGCGAGTTATGGCCAAAACCGTGAACGGAGTTTTGACGATGAGCGGAGCTTTGGTTAAGTCGGGCCAATACTCGTTCACAAACATGAGCGGCGATGTATTGCTGGCGCTTCCTCATGATGCTTCATTTCGTTTGAATGCAAAGGTGTCGGAAAAGCGAGACATTGTTTCCGATTTTCCCTTGAAGTACTTGAGCGACATTGGTCCGCCAGCAACACCGGCGGTCAGAGTGTTGCCGCCAAGTCCGAAACCTCCCGTCGTAAAAGACCCCGAGCTGCCGCCAACCAAAGACAAAGAGGCGGCGAAAGATAAAACCAAGCCTCCCTCAAAACCGATGGCGCAGCCAAAACCGGCTCCGACACCCGCGCCCGACATGACAGACAGGCCGGTGATAGTTGTTCCCTACGTTCTGCGTCGGATAGAGGCGATCTGCGGTACGGGCGACGCCCTGATCAGCATCTCATCGTTCGGCGGAACGGTGCGGCTGAAGAAACTCTAATCTCCCGATTTTCCCCAGAAAATCTCGGATTTTTATCCAAACTTTATTGTCACATCCTTGTATGGGCCGGTGTTCTGACTATAGAGC
>DASZDV010000321.1:0-4805 GCA_035941575.1 Pyrinomonadaceae bacterium | reverse complement strand
TATTTGATCTCGAACCTTTCGGAAAATCACAAGCCGCGCCGCCTCATCGCCTTTGGCCGCGGCGGGATCTTCGAAGCTCCAATGGATTCGCTTGGTGTTAGCGGGAAACACCGGACACTGTTCGTTCGCGTTGTCACAAACTGTGATTACGTAATCGAATTCTTGCCCGGTGAACTCATCCACTGATTTCGAGTGATGATGCGAGATATCAACCCCGATCTCGCGCATCGCAGTTACTGCTTCGGGCCGAACGTCAGTTGGCGATACTCCCGCACTCGCCACATCAAACCGGTCGCCGGCCAAGTGGCGCAGCAAACCCTCAGCCATCTGACTTCGTGCAGAGTTGCCGGTGCAGAGTATCAACACGCGTTTGCGCTCACTCATTACTTATTCCTTTCGTGGGGTAGCACCACTGAATCCGCATCCCGGGGCGACAACGGAACCAGCCAACGGAACAATACGGTGGCAGTAAAGGCTCCCGCGAGTTGGGCCACGATGAAGCCGAGTGCGTCGGCGGGCCTGATGCCGGCGAATGTATCTGTGGCGGATCGCGCTAGTGTCACCGCTGGATTCGCAAACGACGTGGAGGCGGTGAACCAGTAGGCGGCCATGATGTAAGCAGCAACTGCGAACGGGACCGACGACGATCGGAAACGAACGCAACCCCAAATCACTGCCAGTAACCCAAACGTTGCGACGAACTCGCTGAAAATTTGAGATCCGCCAGATCGTTCGTGACGGGACGCAAAGAACAATGGCAGTCCAAACATCAGATGTGCAGCGGCAACGCCGAGGAACGCGCCACCGACCTGCGCGAAGATGTACGACGGAACCTCCCGCCAGGCGATCCCACGCTGCCACGCATCGGCCAACGTCACGGCTGGGTTGAAGTGTGCGCCTGAAATTGGACCAAACGTTAGAATTAGCGCCGCAAGCGCCGCGCCGGTGGCAATGGTATTGGCCAACAGCGCAATTGCCGTGTTACCCGCCGCGAGTCGTTCACCCATGATTCCCGAGCCAACGACCGCGGCAAGTAACATTGCGGTGCCGACAGCTTCAGCAACAACGCGCTTCCGCAACGGATGATTCACGCGTCACTCCTACAGGCGCCGGTGCGCAGCATTCGCTCGCAGTGCTCGCTGTTGTCCCGGTTTCGTCCGTGACTTTCGTGCCGCACTCGCAAGGCGCTGTTTCGGCAAGGTTGTCTTCAAGTACCACGAACACTTCCCACTCGTTGCCATCCGGATCTCTCACCCAGGTTTTGTCTTGTAATGCGTAGCAGCAACTCGTTTGCATTTCGTCGCGCGTCAACAATCCCGCCTCAACCCACTTTTCACGTGTCGCCAACACGTCGTCTGTGGTGGCTACCTGGATACCGAGGTGTGATAGTGCTCCTCGTTCAGTGAAAACGTGCTCGTTGAGCGTCAGATTCAACGGCGGGTTCTGCACGTCGAACTTCGCGTAACCGCTCCGCACCTTGCTCGGCTCGATCCCGAGCAGCTTTTTGTAAAACTCGATGCTGTGCTCAACGCTCCTTACGTTTAATGCAAGATGCGCTTTCAGGGCTTTTACGTCTGTTTCCTTACTCATGTTCTTACTCCTTCTCGCTGTAACGACCATGTCTTACATATACGCCTAAGCGAATACGCCCCGGAGTATCGCTTGTCTAGATACATATGTCAAGGCGTATGTGCAAAATATTTTCTGTGTTAAGATACAAGCCGTTATGGTCGCGAAACAGAAAGTCGTTGATAAAGATTTATTCTTTCGAGCATTGGCCGATCGCACCCGGCTACGTCTGCTCAATTTGATGGGTCCAGACGAGGTCTGTGTGTGCTTTTTCGTCGAGATTCTGAAGACCAACCAGCCGAAGATCAGTCGCCACCTGGCCTACCTGCGGCGCGCAGGAATCGTCGGCGCTCGTCGAGAAGGTCAATGGATACACTATCGAATCGTCGAACCCGCTGACCCCGCGGCGGCCCAGGTATTGAAGGATACGATGTCCTGGTTGGCTAACGATTCAGAGATGCAGCGTGATCGCCAGCGCCTAACTAAAATCTGTTGCGCTCCCCAGCTCCCGGTAAGCATCCAAGGCGCCCCTCGCCCTGCCGGCATGAGTGCGTAGCGAGAATAAACTCTGAGGCGGGCCGCATAAAAATCGACAGTTAACATGAAGTTAACACTGGCGTAACAGCCGCGGTTTAGGATGCGCACCTCTTCTAAATCATGGCTATATCAAACGAACTCAGCAGCGAGATCGCTGTGGCTATTCTTAACGAAAAGAAATCTCCGCAGGAGTTGAGGGAACTCAAGGATGTGATTCTACGAGTGCACTCAGCGCTTCAGAAGATGTCGGCCGAGGAGCGCGCCACCCGGTTGAGAGGCGACGCTAACCCACCAACGACATTGAAATCCCAAGCCAACCAGTAACGCTTCAACCGCCGCGATGATTCGTCTCGTTGTTCGAAAGGCAAGCGCACGAAACGTGTGTTGAAGTTGGGATCTGATCGTAGTGCAGATGACGTGAAGAAGTAGCTGGCGCGCAACGGCAGGCCCAACTCAGCGCGCATTTTATTAATGTGATCTTCGCACTCGCCGACGTGACCATCAACTTCAGTGTCGGCAGAGTTCATGACGACGTGGTCCACTTCGTGCAGCACGCCCCATCCGACGTCGAAAGCCTCTCGTGCTGCTTCATCGCCGGTGATCTGCTCGAAGTCGGTGAAATCGATGAGAATTACGTAAACTGAGAGTCCCGCGATGTTGTTCTTAATCCAGCGGCCCGGTACTACTCGGCAGAACGCTACGTCAACGCGAGAACTCGCATCTTCCAGAATAATTACAGTGTTTCCGTTGATTGCGCTCGCGAGCAGGCTACGCGCACTTCTTGAACCTTTCGACGTTTCAGTGGAGTCGAACGAGAGAGTGCCGTCGTTAGCGAAGGTGAGCCTGGTCCAACCCGTGATCTTCCGCAGTTTGTTCAGCAGTTGCTCACGGTGCGGTCGCGAGACGTTTTCGCGCAACACCACTCGTCCCGTCGCATTCGCAACGGCAGGCGAAGAAAAGAAGAGCGCGACGCAAAACGCCGAGAGGATCAATCTGGTGATCATGGTTCGCCACCGCCGCCGATGTTACCAAAATGTTAACTGCGCGCCTATGGAAAAGTTTTATTTGGGACGCAGTCTGAACTGTATCTAACTATCGTCTGAACTGAACGGGTTATTTAACTGCTATTTAACGTCGAGGCGGGAAACTGATTTCGTTTAAGAGAGGAGGAGAAATGAAGATGAATAAAAAACGAGAACGCGTCTTTGTAGTTCGCTGCGACTGGTGTGGAACCAAGATCCGCGAACGAAAAGAACGCGACACCAGCAATGTTTGCCTCAAGTGCTTTTATCGCACACTCAGCAACTACCTGAGAACGCAGAAGCGAACTGTCTATGGCGAGTTCGTGAGCGATCGATGATGTTGTTAGTCCTCAGGCAAGTCTTTCGGAGTTACAAACCACTCTAACTTCCCTGCACCCCTGCCGATTTCACTCCAATTCGCACCGTCAATTCCTATCTTCGCCAACGCGCAGGTTGGCATATGCATGTTTTCGTGCGTCAAAAAAGCGAGCAGCTCTTCCATTCCGGGATTATGGCCCACCAGCATCGCCGCTTGCACGTCAGTTGGAATTTCCCGTGCGACCTGGACGAGCGCAGACAGGCTGGCTTCATAAATGCGCCTGTCGAATTCGGGTTCGACGGCGAGTAAAGCGTGTCGAAGGAGGATCTCGACGGTCTGCCGGGTTCTCACCGACGGCGAGCTAATCAGCGCCGAAATACCCGTTTTCTTAGTGGCCAGGAATCGTCCCATCATCTCGGCCGCTTCCCTGCCCCGGCCCTTCAAAGGACGGTCAAAATCGGCCAAAGACGCGTCCTTCCAGCTTGATTTGGCATGTCGTAAGAGGTACAAAGTTCTCATAGACAACAATTAAGAAGTTCAGTTTTACATTGCTGTAACAGCTATAACCTAAGCTTTTGCGCCCATGATTTCGTACGGACAACATCAATTTCCGGGCAAACTCTTCGTCGTTGAAGGCACCGACGGAAGCGGTAAATCAACGCAACTTGCACTGCTTTATCAGTGGTTGAAGGCCGAAGGTTATCCCGTTTTCTTCTCCGAGTGGAACTCATCGCCGCTCGTTAAGGATACGACAAAACGGGCTAAGAAACGTCACCTGTTCACGGCGGCAACCTTCTCGCTGCTGCACGCCACAGACTTTGCGGACCGGACCGAACGCGACATCATCCCGCCGCTCAAGGCGGGCGCGATCGTCCTGGCGGATCGTTACATCTACACTGCGTTTGCGCGCGACGTTGCGCGGGGTTGCGAGCGTTCATGGGTGCGCGACGTTTATTCCTTCGCCGTCAAACCGACGATGGCTTTCTTTTTCCGCGCGCCGCTAAACATCGCAATCGATCGCATCGTTTCCGGAAGACCGAATCTCAAGTATTACGAAGCCGGCATGGACGTTGGCTGGGCCGACGATCCGGAGGAGAGTTTCACGATTTTCCAGGGCAAGATTTTGGAAGAGTACGATCGCATGGTTTCGGAGTTTGGCTTGACGGTGATCGATGCGAGCCGTTCGATTGAGCGCCAGCAAAGAGAGATGCGTATGTTGATTGGCCCCCATCTCAACAAAAAGAAGCGGGCGAGGTACAACTGACAAGATGCAGTTTTATGGAACGCCATTACCGGGCGTTGAAACACAGGAAGACTATCCGGGCAAGCTGATCGTGATTGAAGGCACGGACGGTGTG
>DASZDV010000320.1:0-3086 GCA_035941575.1 Pyrinomonadaceae bacterium | reverse complement strand
GAAGAAGCCGCGTCTTTTATCGAGGCGGGCGGCCTTCTCGCCGAGGCCGTAGAAATGTTCGTCAAAGCCGAGCTTTTTCGAGACCGCGATGAACGTCCCAGCCTTCGGGTCAAACATCATTCCGGCGAGTTGACCCTTTGCGTCGTGGGCCATAGGCCGCTCGTCTGCGTTTATTTGCTGGTGCGTGCGCGCGTCGCGAAACTCGATCAGCAAAGGCGCGCGACGAACAACGACTTCAACCTCGTCGGTCGAAACTGTTACGGCCTCCGTTGTTTCGCTAATCTTCCAACGCGGTGTGGTCCAGTCGTCTTTTGCGATGGCCCATGAGTGATCTTTGGCAGGAATGGGCTTACGAAACGCCGCGCGCACGCGGATCAAATCCGGCGCGAGAATTGTTAAGCGTACTTGTGAGTTATCGCTGCAGACGAAGCTGATTGTATTTTCCGTTCTGGCGTAGCTGATGACGGATCCGATAGGTTGCAGCGCAGTAATATCCTGCGCGGCAGCAGGCGTAGCGACAAGAAGGAGGAGATAAAAAACAATTTGCAGTCTTTTCATCGGTTCGAAATCGCTGCCAGGCGCGCAGCGCCTAGCAGCCCGGCGTCGTCGCCACATTTGGCGCGCACGATCTTCACGCGTGCCGCGAGTAACGGAAAGGCTCGTTCCTCCACTTCATGCAACATGTGTTTCTCGAAGAGGTCCCAACCGTTTGCGACACCGCCGCCGATTACGATCATCTCCGGGTTCAGAATGTTGATGAGATTCGCGAGGCCGACGCCAAGGTAAATACCCATGCGGCGAAAGATCTCGAGTGCCAGTTCGTCGCCTTTCAAACCGGCTGCGAAAATCGATTCCGCCGAAAGTTCGTCTTGCCGGTGTAACACAGAATCCGGATAACGAGGACTTGCCTCGCGAGTCATGCGCACGATCGCAGTCGCCGATGCAAACACTTCCAAACAACCGCGGCTGCCGCACGTGCAGGCCACGCCGCCAAATGGATCGACGCACATGTGACCGATCTCGGCCGCAGCTCCGTCGACGCCGCGCCACAGTTCGCCGTCGAGAATTATTCCACCGCCAACGCCGGTGCCGAGTGTTACGCAGATGATAGTGCGGCATCCTTGCGCCGCGCCCTGCCACATCTCGCCAACTGCCGCTGCATTCGCGTCGTTCTCGAGGATCGCAGGCAGGCCGAGTTCGCGCGTGAGTGCCGCCGTTAGCGGAAACCCGTCGAGGCAAGGTAGATTCGGGGCCTTAACCACTGTGCCATCTTCGACCTTGACAGTTCCGGGAACGACCAACGATATCGCTTTCAGCCCGTCGCTTACGCAGCCGATGTCTTTCACGGCGCTCACCAGCGCCGCGACGATCTCGTTCGCGTCGGTTCGTTGCGGCGTGTTTTGCTTCGACCGACAACGGATCTGGCCGCGTTCGTCTACTGTCGCGGCACGCAAGTGCGTGCCGCCAAGATCCGCAGCGAAGATCAGGTTTTTAGATCCTTGGTTCGACATCCCTTTCCCTGTCACTCCCGCTGGGACGTTGTCGTTACATACCGGCGCACTACCACATCGGGCGTCTCGAGGTTGCGGCCATGCTTGATGTTCATCGCCAAACGAACGAACTGCGCCATCGACCACGCGAGTGGCGTCGCCGATCCAGTCCCAGCTCCAAAACGAAACCCCGCTGGCGCATCTTTTCGATCCCACACCTGTTCGGGAATCATCAGACCGTCATTCGCGAATTGCGCCAGCGTATCGAGCCGTTTTCGCGCCGCTAATAAATTCCCGGCCGCGATCTCGTACTCACCCCGTTCGCCATTGAGTAAAGTCCACAAACGTCCAACGCCGTTGCGCCCATCGAAATCTCCACCTTCAGGCGTCTCACCATACTTGTCATCGTTGTATCGATACCACGCCTCTCCAGCCGGAGTAGTAACTTTGATCGTTTGATCCACCACCCTCAGCGACTCAATCACTTCTTCATCCCTCACCGGTTTTACTCCCAAGCGGACCAACTCTAAAAACCCCGCGTCAACACGCGAGGGATCTATCAGATGGACAGTCTGCGCCCACGCATCGGCGGTTCTGAGGTAGTTTCCGGCCAGAGCCTTTTCGCCGTTGATCGTTGCGATGTCCGCCGCACAAACCAGTCCAGCTATCTCCGCTGCCACCGTGGCTGGAAAATAGCCTGACTTCTCTTCCCAACGATCCTGATCAGTGTTTGGCCCACGGCGCGCAATCAAATCAGCGGCGGGCTTGATATGTTTTCGCCACGTCGCGCCATCGTTGCGCTTGAGCTGGTACGCAAGAATGATCGGCAGCGCCACCTGGTCCATCTGCAAACCATCACCGATCGGCCGCCCGTTAACCCACGAGTTCCGAGGAAAACTTCCATCCGGCTTTTGTTGCACCCGAAACAGATAGTCGAGCAAGCGATTGGCGGTTGCACGATCGCCGAGTGCTATGAATGCAGTCGCAACGTGATAAAGATCGCGGGACCAGACGGCGTGATACCCACTGATCGTTGCCTCGTCGGCATTTGGCCCACCGCCCCACGGCACAGAAGGTGATGCGATTACGGCGCCTCGAAACGTCTTGTCTTCGAGACCGCGCAACACCATTGCGGCCATGTTGAACTGCCGCTGATGTTTGACCTCAACACGCGGCAAACCAGCAACGTAAACGCTCCAACCCGCCTCGTACTCACGACGTGTAGCCGTAAATCCTCTCGCCAACGAACCGCGCGCCGCATTCGTCGCATTCGCGGCGTTCTCACCAAACCCAAGCGCAATCGTGCAGCGAAAGCTGGTTCGCGGCTGCGCCACGCAATCAGACATTAGTGAGGAGTTTCCCTTGTTACTCCGCGTTGGATCGTAATCGATGGAGACGTACGCCGGTACGCGGCTATTAAACTCCACATGAATGAGCACACTATTCTCTCGCGGATCGGTGACGTAAGTTTTGGTGATCGTGTAGCGCCCGGTGTTTGCAGTATTAACCTGGCGAAACGTCAGCGAAGCCGCGTTCGGCAACTCCATTTTGTGAACCGTGTCGTTCACTTCTTTTTCGACTCGCGCGTCAACATGG
>DASZDV010000319.1:0-7946 GCA_035941575.1 Pyrinomonadaceae bacterium | reverse complement strand
AGCTTGTCGCTGTGCCAGACGTCATCCTGATCGCTGAGCAAGATCACATCGCCGCGGCAAAGACTTATGGCTTTTTCAAAGTTCTTAGCGGTGCCCAGGTTTGATTCGTTGACTGAAAGGGGCACCGGAAAACCCGCGGTGGCCGCAAACTCTTCGATCAATCTGAGCGTATCGTCAGTCGACTGATCATCCGAAATAACCAGCTCGTCCGGTGTCCGTGTCTGAGCAGCAATACTCTCCAGCTGCTCTTTTAAATAAACAGCGCCGTTATAAGTGCCCAGGGCTATTGAGAGATTCATTGATCTTAATTCGCGGTGTAAAAAGGAACCAAGCCGGGTCGTAAGGCTTACTTTCGTCTTTTGAGAATGGTTCGAACCAAATTTCGAGTCTCAACGCAACGAGTGGGATCACTGCCGCCCGGGAAGATCATTTTGACAATTCTCCCGCCCGTTTACTTATGGAGCCGATACCTTTTCGACATCTAAGAATCTTAACCGAACTGGCTTTGCGCGCCCGAAAATATTCACTGTCACTTTAAGAATGGATTTCGCCTGATTGATTCCCTCGACTTTGCCTGTAAACGATGCAAATGGCCCCGACTTGATGCGCACAGTATCACCTAACCTGAATGTGAATCTTGAGTTCTTCCTGTTTGGTATGCCTTGCAACAGCCTCCGGATTTCATCTTCTGTCATGGCCTGTAATTCTCCTCATGCTCAACCAAGTATATATATTACCCTTCTAAGCACTCCTATCTTGTGATATAAGCCGCTCGCTCCTCGCGTTCTCTCGACCCTTTTTGACCTCGGAGACTAACATGGAAAAATCAGTCGCACCTTCCTCAACCCTTCAGATGTCCAACGCTTTTCTGCTGCGATATCGGACCGTGTACAACAGCCTTCAGGACGTGGAGACGGCGTACGACACCCTGTTGGCACGAAAGGACCGACTCAAGGTCATCCGGGAGGCGCTTCGCATCCTCAAGAAACACAAGACCAACGAGTACACGGGCATCTTCCTGCTTCATCGGCATTTCGACTGCAAAGCCCGGACGATCTTTGTGGAACGTAGTTATAAGCCTGAGAGCGAGGGCCATCGCGCGTTATTCATAACTACTGCCGAGCCGATCGAAAACAGCCCAAAAAGAATGGCGCCCTTCCGATTCAAAATCAGTAAGAAGGGAGATTTGCAACCGCTGGAGTTCACCACCGACACGGCCGCGATTAAGAGCTTTGCGTCGTTCAGCAATGCAGGTGCGATGCACCGTGAATTGGGAGCCTACTTTGAAGACAAAGGCCTCTCCGACTTACTGGGAGTCGGGATACACAGCCGCAGTCGCGCCATCGAGGAGACTACGCTAGTGTTTGTAGAAGAAACCAGATTCGACGATCTGGCTTCCCTGACTCACCTGGTTAACCACGTCCCTGCTCAAATCAGGCGGTCTATACCAACGCACTGGACGCTTAGGGCCACCACCAGGAATGGCTGCTGCACGTACAATTGCGTCGCTTACTGCACCAACCACGCAAATCCAGGCAGCGGATATTGCGGACACCGCAAGGAGAACCACGTCGGGTGTGTATGAAAGGGTCTTACGGGCCGTGCTAAAATCCCCGCACGTTCGGTTGACCTGAAGAGCGGATCGTTTCGGCTCGTCCTTACTCGATGTCTTCCGCTCAGCGTGTGACCCGCGTCTGCGAACGCCTCACGTAACACGAGTCAACTTCAAACGAATTCGTTGCTGCTGAGGTGCACAATGGCATCTGATTTAGCCGTACTGCTAACCCGAGAACAAGCGATACGACAAGAAACTGAGATTCTGCGGGATGCGAATATAGCCCTTACTGAAAACCTCAGCCTCGAACGAGTCCTCGAAACACTGCTCGACTACCTGGCGAAACTCGTCCCCTACGACAGCGCCAACGTGATGCTGCTCAACGAACAGTCGCAGTTTGTAGTCAGTGCGTTGCGCAGGTACGAGGGATTCCAGGATGTGAAGACAACCCGCTCGATCGCTTTTGGGCTCGAGAACCCCCTCCTGAGGCGCATCTATGAGACGAAGCAGAACGTTATCGTGGCAGACACTCACGACGAACCCGACTGGCAGTGGGTACCCGGCGCCGATCATGTTCGCAACTGGATGGGAGTTCCGCTGGTGACCTCGGGCAAAGTCATTGGCCTGTACTCCGTCGATAAAATCGAGCCGAACTTCTTTCAAACCGAACACGAGCGTCTGGCCGAATCACTTGCAGCGCGTGCTGCGAGTGCAATCCAAAACGCGCAACTCTTCGAACAAAGCCAGCACTACGTTGCTGAACTTGAAGAACGCATCGCGGAACGTAACCGCGTCGAGGCGGCACTGCGAGAAAGTGAAGAACGCTATCGCGAACTATTTGAGAATGCCCGAGACGCGATCTACGTTCACGACTTGCGAGGAACATACATTTCGATTAACCACGCAGCGGAAGAACTCTGCGGCTACACGCGCGAGGAGATCATCGGCCACAACTTCTCCGAATTCGTGGCCAGCGAACACCTCAAGATAGTGCGCGAACAGTTCTGCGGAAAATTGAGGTCAAGGGGCGAGACGACGTACGAAGTTGATGTGATCGCTAAGGACGGTCGTCGCGTGCCGATTGAAGTCAGCAGTCGCGCGATTTATGAGAATGGCCAGATCATCGGTATCCAAGGAACTGCACGCGATATCACCGAACGAAAACAGGCGCAGGATGCACTTCAGATGTTTTCGCGGCAGTTGATCGAAGCACAGGAAGAAGAGCGCCGGCGAATTGCGCGCGAGTTACACGACCAGATTGGCCAGGTGTTGACCGCAGTGAAGATGAACCTGCACACAGCGCAACGCGTTTGCGAAGAAACGGAGGTCGTCTCGTACCTCCACGACAACATCGAAGCAGTCGATGAGGCGTTACGGTTGGTTCGCGATCTTTCCGTTGATTTGCGTCCACCTTTGCTTGACGATTTTGGGTTAGTTACCGCGTTGCGTTGGTACGTCGATCGATATGCGCAACGCACGGGAATCGATGCTGACGTGAGCATAAGACTGAAAAACGCGAACGAACGCTTCTCGAGAGAACTGGAGACGGCATGTTTTCGCATCGCTCAGGAAGCGCTGACAAATGTGGTCCGTCATGCACGCGCGAAACAGGTTTGTGTGCGGCTAGCAAAACAGAAGAATTTACTAACGTTGCTAATACGAGACGACGGGATTGGTTTCGATCCTCACGGCTTACGAAAGCGAGCACCGCGATCCGTTACGCTGGGTTTGCTCGGCATGCAGGAACGTGCGCATGCTGCGGGCGGGACGCTCGAGATCCACTCTCAGGTTTCAAAGGGAACAGAGATCCGGCTCGAGGTTCCGCTTGTCGAGTTGTGACGTGCGTCGTTCGTCAACGAGACGCGCCATCGCCTCTTCGGTCTCGCGGTGCGGTTCGTAAACCGACGGATGCGGCTCGCTCTTTTCGCCAAACCACCATTGATTGCGCGCCGCGGCGAGCATCGACGGATCGCACGCGTAAACCTCCTCCAGATCGATGCGCCTTCCCTTCATCGCCGTAAGCCACGTTTCGTAAACGACGCGTTGCGCTTCAGGAGAAATGCGGTGAATACCACAATTCCCTGCCCTGGCTTGCTCGCAAAGTTGCAGATGAACCCGCGCCTGTATTAGTCCAATCAGCAAACCACCCGTTTCGATCTGAACGACGCCAGTCGGCACTGCTTCTATGTCGCGCGACACAAAATTGTACGGGTAGCCGTTGTACGCGATCGAGATTGGACCTGATGGACCATTATCAGAAGAGATGTCCCAGCTGCGCGGCGCTAGCTTGAAATCAGCGTTTTGTTTCAGGTCGCGAATGATTGGACCAAACTCCTGGTCCCCGCCGGACGCACTGAACAGTTTGATGCCCGGGCGATATCGCAAAGGCCAACACTGCTTGAACGGATTGCGTCCGGAGCAGCCAAAAACGTACTCGCAACGCAACATCAACTCTTCCAGCGAAGCCACTCGCTCGATACGTCCCTCCAGATACGACGGAACCTGAACGCACGGATCCGGATCGAAAAAGATCACGTCGTTGTGCTGGCGTACTGCGAGATGCGCCGTCGCGCTACCAATGCTTCCGAGGCCAATGATGCCGAGTTTCTTGCCCGTCAGCGCTGCTCCACCAAGGCAGCGGGTTTGCAGCTTCAGCAATAAGCAATGCGAAAAGAGTGGGCCGCCGATCTGTAGCTTAACGGCCGCCCTGGCCCAGGCCATCACCGGAAACGCAGGCGGTGTCGTTTCGAACTGGAATATGCCGAACGACGTCTGCTCCACACCACAAACTTCGTACCGCTTTAACAACTCGCGCGGAATACTCGTGATGCACTTTCCACCGTCGTCAAGGACCAATATGCGTTCGATTCGCCGTTTGCGAATAACACGTGACACCAGTTCCCAAAGCCGTTGGACGTCGCGCTCAAAGCAACGATCGAATTCCCCGGGTGACGGTATTGTGCTGTCGATGACATTAACGCCGCGATCACCCAGCGCTCCCATCACGACCTTACTGTTCGAATAGACCTTGCCAAGCGCAAAGATGTTCTCACGTTTGACGCCAAGGGCTACGACGGCCTCAAACAGGTCGATCGTCTGCCACAACATGTGTTGCACGGCCACAATGGCCGTGTCCTCGCCGAAGGTGAAATTTGCGGCGTGCGCGCGACTTGTGAGAGTGCGCGTCACCTCCATCAGTGATGGCTGTACTTTTGACATCGGCTTACGTTGTGAGTCGAGGACGTGGCTAACAAATTACATTAACTCCACGGGTTTACGTAATTCTTCGGGTTGGCGTTCCTTGACACTCGTGAAGCGGGACTGTTACATTACGCGGTCTTTTTCTGCACTAAATTCAAGTCTGTGTACACAAAGGAGTTGTTTTGACTACCGAATCCGGTTACCTGTTCACCTCCGAATCCGTTACAGAGGGACATCCCGATAAGATCTCCGACCAGATTTCCGACGCAATCCTCGATGCTGCTTTGAGTGTCGATCCAACGGCGCGGGTTGCGTGCGAAACGTTAGTTACTACCGGTCTTGTTGTTGTCGCCGGCGAAATCACTACAGACGCCGTTATCGATTATTCGAGAGTTGCGCGCGAAACGGTGCGCGAAATTGGTTACACCCGCGCGAAGTTTGGTTTCGATTGCGACACCTGCGCGGTCCTCTCAGCTCTCGATCGCCAATCACCGGACATCGCGATGGGCGTTGACACTGGCGGCGCCGGCGACCAGGGTTTGATGTTCGGCTTTGCCTGCAACGAAACACCGGAGTTGATGCCGCTTCCGATTCAGTTGGCGCACATGCTTGCACGCCGCCTATCGGAAGTGCGTAAATCAGGTGAACTCCCCTACCTTCGACCTGACGGAAAATCCCAGGTAACTGTTGAATACCGCGATGGCCGGCCGTTCCGGCTCGAAGCGGTTGTTATCTCCTCACAGCACGACGCAAACGTCAGCAACGAACAACTGCGCGCGGAGATCGAAGAGAAGGTCATCAAGCATACTGTCTCCGGCGAACTACTCGACAAGGATACAAAGTATCACATCAACCCGACAGGACGATTCGTTACGGGTGGTCCACAGGGTGACGCTGGTCTAACCGGTCGCAAGATCATTGTGGACACTTACGGCGGCTACGCGCCACACGGCGGCGGCGCTTTCTCCGGCAAAGACCCGACGAAAGTGGATCGCTCGGCTGCCTACATGGCTCGTTACGTCGCGAAAAACATCGTTGCCGCCGGACTTGCCGACCGTTGCCTGGTCCAACTCGCGTATGCTATCGGCGTTGCGAATCCCGTGTCTGTACTCGTCGATACAGCAGGCACTGGCCGCATCAGCGAAAGCGCACTGGCGAAGTTGGTCCGCGATAACTTCGAACTGACTCCGCGCGGTATCATTCAGGAACTAAATCTGCGCCGGCCAATCTATAAAGCCACAGCGGCTTACGGTCACTTCGGTCGCCATGAAGACGGCTTTACATGGGAACGTACCGATAAGGCCGAGACGTTGCGCGCCGGCGCCGGCATCTAGAATTCATCAATAGAGGAATCATCGAATATGACTGCAACAGGTTCCGTCGAATTCGACGTGAAAGATATTGGCTTGGCGTCGCAGGGTAAGCAGCGCATCGAGTGGTCCGAGCGCGAAATGCCCGTGCTGCGTCTGATTCGCGAGCGATTTGCCGAAGAGAAACCACTTAGCGGCGTCAAACTCGTCGCCTGTGCCCACATCACCACTGAAACTGCAAACCTTGCTCGCGCACTGCAAGCCGGTGGCGCAGAGGCAGTGCTGATCGCTTCGAATCCGCTCTCTACACAGGATGACGTGGCGGCAGCGCTCGTTTCAGACTGGGGCATTCCGGTTTACGCGATCAAAGGTGAGACAACGGACACCTACAATCGCCATGTCAGGACCGCACTCGATTCGCATCCGGACATCATCATCGACGACGGGTCTGATGTCGTTGCGACATTGTTGAAAGAACGCCCCGACCAGATCAGTGAGATTGTAGGCAGCACGGAAGAGACGACCACCGGAATCCAGCGTCTGCACGCGATGGAGACGGCTGGCGTGCTTCCCTTCCCGTCGATCGCAGTTAACAACGCGCAGACGAAGCACTTCTTCGACAATCGTTACGGCACGGGACAATCGACGCTGGACGGCATCATTCGCGCCACGAACATTTTGCTGGCCGGCCGCAACCTCGTAGTCGTTGGTTATGGTTGGTGCGGCAAGGGTGTTGCGCTTCGCGCGCGTGGGATGGGTGCAAACGTGATTGTCACGGAAATCGATCCCATCAAAGCAGTCGAAGCCGTGATGGACGGATTCCGCGTTATGCCTATCGCTGAAGCGGCTGCGATTGGCGACATCTTCGTCACTGTCACTGGTAACCGTCACGTGATCGACGCTGAACATTTTTCGCGCATGAAAGACGGCGCCATCGTTTGCAACAGCGGTCACTTCGATCTCGAACTCAATCTAGTCGCATTGCGCGAGATGGCCGGCGATCCTGTGACCATGCGTCCCTTCGTTGAGGAATACAAGATTCAATCGAGCGGACGGCGCGTTGTTGTGTTGGGTGAAGGCCGTCTGATCAATCTCGCCGCGGCTGAAGGACATCCGGCCAGCGTGATGGATATGAGTTTCGCCAACCAGGCGCTCTCCGTCGAATACCTCATAAAGCACAAGGGCGAGTTGGCGCCGGGCGTTCACCTGCTGCCGAAGGAAGTTGACACTGAGATTGCGAGTTTGAAACTTCGTGCGCTCGGTATCTCGATCGATACGCTGACAGCTGAGCAGCTTGAGTACATCTCGAGCTGGGAAACAGGAACTTAGGCCACAGATAAACACCGGCTCAGGTGCGAACCCTGGAAAGAAAGTAGGTCCCTGCTGCTGCGAAAATCAGCAGTGGGGACCAACCAGCAACTGACGGCCGCAACAAACCGTGATTCCCTAATTGCTGAAAACCGCCGCCGACCGCCCAATACGCAATACTCACCACAACCGCCGCACATAGCGCGATAATCGTTCCCTTCCGGCCGAATGAAACAGCCAGCGGCATACCGATGATCGCCATGATGATGATGCTGAATGGACCAGCATATTTTCGCTGCAATGAAACAGCCAACGCCGAAACATCCATTCCGCGTTGCTTCGCTGCTCGCAAGTAGGTTTGTAGATCTTTCGCGCTGAGTTGCGACGGCTTGTCGATGGTCGGCTTGAATACCGCGGGCGATTCGACTCCCGCAAAAACTATCTCCGGCGCAGTTTGTCGCTCAACTTCAAGCCCTTTCAACTTCAGCGTCTCAGTTTGGTCGATTTTCAAGTGACTAGCGTCGATCCACGCAGCATTTTTGCCGTTCACGACTTGCGCGAGATGAACCGCG
>DASZDV010000318.1:0-10407 GCA_035941575.1 Pyrinomonadaceae bacterium | reverse complement strand
AGCTGACGCTCTGTCTCAGTTTCGGCAAAGATTTAGCCCAGACGTTCCCAATCGCACGACAGACAAAAAGCCCCAGTCCTTGCACGAGCGCACTACTGAAGCTGCTTCAAAAAACTTACGTGGCACACTCGTTGCCCTAGTCGCTTCAGCCCTGGCGGCTAACACCATTGCGTGGACCAGTCGCAAGGTAGCGCTATTAGCTTTAACAGCAAACTAGTTAGACGAACTTTTATGCCCCAACAATTCTCGCTCACTTCTTTTCGAACCGAACCTTCGTCATCTACGACGCGAACTACTGACTCGCGAAAGAACGCAAAAGGGTTCACTATCATCGAGCTACTTATCGTGCTCACTGTATCGGCGATCATAAGCAGCTTCGCAGTCATTAAGGTGACCAATGCTCTGCAATCGTATCGCGCAATGTCGAGCGCTCGGATGCTGGCGGCTGAACTAGCCCTTGCCAAGATGCGAGCTGCTAATGCATTTACGCAAACTCGTCTCAACTGTACGACCACTACCGGGTCATGCCAGATTGAGATTTGCACAACCAAGAGCGGAAGCACGTGCAACACATTCACGGCTGAAGGTTCACCTATATTCCTTCAGGAAGGAACGACCTTCGGATTCGGCAACGTCACCACTCCCGCGGGCACGCAGACAACGATCGCGAATAGCAATCAAGTCCTCTTCAACTCGCGCGGCGTGCCTGTGAACAACACCGGAGCGCCCACGGGAAACTACGCGCTCTATATGACAAATCAGCAGGGCGATAAATATGCGGTGACTGTCTATGCAACCGGCCGAGTGGCCGCATGGCAATATGCCGGTGGAGGTTGGAGCATTCAATGACAACCGCGCGCGACATTGCTGTTAAGTCTCGAATTTCAAAAAACGTGGATCGCGGTGAACACGGATCGACGCTCATAGAAACCGTTATTGCGATGTTTCTTTTAAGCGTCGGAGTTCTTGGCGTGATGGGCGCTCTCTCAGTCGCCATAACGCAAAATTGGAACATGGGCGATCGCGCTACCAGAACGACCGAATATGCCCAGGACAAAATGGAGCAGCTATTGGCGTTGGGCTTTAACGACTCAGCTAGCAACACCGCAACGTTTCCGACAGCGAGCACCGGAGGAACAGGACTAGGCGGGGTAATGGCGGCCAATGCTACCGTCGGGGGCGTGACTTCAGGGTCTCCGATTACCGGCTATGTTGATTATGTAAACAGTGCCGGTAGCTTTCAGACAACGAGTACCGGTGCGCTCTACATTCGCCAATGGCGCATCTCGACTAACGCGACTGGAACTCTGAAAACCGTCACCGTGGTCACACGCGCTTTAATCTCATCGCATGGGGCAAATGCTCCATCCACTACGCTGGTTTCCATAAAATCGCTGTGATCCAAAGTTATGTTGCGTAAAGAAGACAAACACAAATCTGAGGCTGGGTTCTCGCTGCTTGAAATGGTCGTTAGCACGACGCTGATGCTGCTGGTCGCAAGCGCCGCACTCTCAGCGTTGTACTATTCGCAACAGGTGTACGTATCTCAACAATTGAAGTCAGAAATGCACGAGGGTTTGCGCAGCTCGTTTGAACTCCTAACCCAGGAAATCGGCCAGGCTGGATCGCTCAATTTTGCTCCTCGAACACTGACCGCTAGCGTAACAGGCAGTACCTCCGCGCAGACAGTATCCGTTAGCTCGTCCGCAAATATATTCGTGGGCGAGCAACTTACCGTGGGGCTGGGCTCTGCTCAGGAAGTGGTCCAAGTCACCTCACTTCCGCAAACGAATCGCGTGACCGGAATCTTCAGACGAAACCATGCGAATGGTGAAACTGTTCTGGCCCTGGGCGTCTTTCCGCAAGGTGTGCTCAGCACGTCAAACGCGACGTCGCTACAGCTTGTTGGTGATGTCAACGCGGATGGATCGTTGGCCTATGTGAGATACGACTGCGACACGGCGGCGGGAACTCTAACGAGATCGCTCACAACTATTAACCCTGGCGTAACCGTGCAGAACCCCGCGGAGATCCTATTGAATGATTTGGTGGCTAACCCGGATGGAACTCCGTGCTTTCAGTACGGTAGTGCCGTAACAATCGGGGGTAATACGTTCATACCAAACATAGCCGTTTCCCTCACTGTCCGAACCACCAAGACAGATCCACAAACCAAAGCTTACTCAGTTATGACGAAATCGTTCTCCAACCTCGCATCGCGGAACGTGCTTGCCGGTATCACGCTCGCCAATGCCAGTCCAAGTGCGACGTACCGCCTACAACCCACACCGCCCGCACTGCCACTCGCCATCCCCTAATTGGAGCAGTTATGAAAAGTGACGACAGACGAACATCGAAAAACGAACAAGGCGCTGCCTTGGTTATTGCCCTGGTGGGAATGCTGGTTCTGGGCGTGCTAACAGCAGGTCTTATTTTTGTAACGCGCACAGAAACGCTGACGACCGCAAATTACACAACACTCGCTCAAGCGCGTTACGCTGCGGAAGCTGGTGTCCAAAATACGATCAACTGGCTTTCTAACAACTACACACCGCCGGCAAATTTCAGTTCTTATAACACGTCTACCGCTCCAGTGCGGTGCACTAGTGGATGTGCATCGAGTAATCAACGCGTCGTGCTTTCGGGTGTCTCCGATGTAACTTCAAACTATCCCGATTCAACAGTAGCGAATGCGTATCAGAGCGCTTTACGCAATCAGTCTCTCACGGGTCTGCCGGGTGCTTCTTTTTCAACCTATGCCACCCTATTAACTATGACTCCCGGAACTACGCCTTCGTGGCTGGCCGGCGGCGGTACCGGTGCCGTGGCACAGACGTGGCAAATTACATCGCGGGGAAATATTGGAGGGGTGCGTACTGCTACAGTAGAAGTGGTCGCAACGTACGAGCGTATTAGCTCGCCTCTCGTTACCTATGCGCTGTTCGGAACTTCGCCAACCTGCGGCAGCGTGATGTTTAGTGGCGGAGGCGGTACCAACAGTTTCGACTCAAGCTTGGGGACATACCTTCTCACCCAACAGGCCAATTCCGGGAATGTAGGATCGAATGGGAATACCACTCTCAACGGGAACGGTCAGATCGCGGGGATAATAGAGTCCCCCAAGACCGGCACAGGAACTTGTTCCAGCGGTACTCCAAATGCGCTAACGCCGGGAAGTGGATGGACTACCGGAGGACTTAATCAATTATCAGCTCCCGTCACCTACCCGAATCCGTCCCCGCCCGATCCAACTCCGACGACGACGATTCAAAGTATCAACAGCAGCTGCTCGACGATTTCCGGGTGCAGTTGTTATCCCCTTGGCGGCTTCCTCTGTGCTGTTGCGGGTCCATATCAACTCGCGCCAGGGACTTACGGAAACCTGACTCTGAGCGGCGGGAAGATTCTCCATCTAAGCGCAGGAACTTATAGGATCAATTCGATCACAGTGAGCGGTAACGCGCCTATTATCATCGACTCCGGACCCGTCATTCTCAATATTGCTGCTCAGGGGATTGCCTCTGGAACTTGTTGCGCAGCGGATTTGAGCGGCGGTTCAGTTACCAATCTAAGTGGCATTCCGCTAAATTTCCAAGTGGTCTATGGAGGGGGCGCCAGAATAAACATGGCAGGTGGGTCTGGAGCTTATGGAGTCGTCTACGCCCCGAACTCGCCGCTAACGATTTCAGGCGGCGCAGACTGGTATGGCGCGATCCTCGGTTCGACGGTGAACAACAGCGGCGGTACCGCCATCCATTTTGACCGCGCCCTGGTAAACCAACTGACGTCCAGTACGAGCGGTTTTCGCAATATCGGTTTCAGTTGGAGTAAGTTCTAACTTGCGATCGAGGCGTGCGCGGCAGTGATGAAATTGTTGCGCAGTTTTTCATCAGTGACGTTCGCGGCAATTGATTCCACGATCTCATTGGCGCGCCCGGAATGTTCCTTCGCACCCGCAGCATCACCTGCTTGCGCTTTGAGACGTGCGAGTCCCGCATGAACTCTCCATTCGACGAGAGGCGCGGGATATTGCGCCAATTCCGTCAGCGCAGCGTGATAACGTTCTTCCGCGCCGGACAAATCGTCTTTCGCAATTAGCAACTCCGCCATCAGTCGATTTGCGACCGCGATGTACTTGTGGACTTCATGTTCTCGCGTGGTCTCTTCGAGCCGCTCGATAAACTCCTGCGCTTTGTCCAGCTCACCGTTACGTAAATGATACGAAGCACTCGCCGCTTGTAGCCGGATGTTGTAACGCCACCGAAACCACGCATCGCGTTTGAATATGTCTTTCACCTCAGTGAACGCTCCGTCCGTGCACTCTCGCTGCCCGGCGTGCGTGCAATCGATTCCACGATTGATCAGGGAGTTTGCCTCAGCCTCAAGCACATGATGACGCCGAGCGACTTCCACCCCTTCTTCGTCAAAATTTCGTGCGGCTTCAAAGTCGTGCAGCTCACGATAAAGCCAACCGATGCAATTCGGAAAACGTGGATGCCAGAACAGATCGCCGTTGCGCCGCGCTTTCTGCATCGCGTCCTGAAGTGTCGCGAGGGCCGACGACATCTTGCCCTGATTTCCCTGTGACAAGCCGAGGAAGAACATTGCAGTCAATAACAAGAATCCGTCGCGCAACTCCGAAGCGAGACGTATTCCCTCGTTTGCCTTCTCCACCGCCAGTTCGTATTCCGATTGAAAGAAGTGCAGACAAGCGCGCCAGGTGATTGCGCCGACCAAAGCGGGCTTGTAATCGAGCCGCCGCGCCGTCGCAACGACTTCGTCGAGAACGACTTTCCCATCCTTCAACTCGCCGTAGCAAAGATGCTTGAGACCGACCATCAACATCGTATCGGAGCGCAACCTTTCGTTGCCGGCTTGCTCGGCGACTTGAAGCGCTTGCTCGGCTCGCATCACAGTCTCTTCCAGACGATGCGAGAAGAAGAGTGTCATCGTTAGTGAGTTGAGCGCCGTTGACTGGAGCTCGAGCGACCCAAGCACCCGCGCTTGCTCGTGCATCTTGGTGAAATCATCCGCCGCCTGTGGGAAGTTACTCAAGGCGTGATTCACCGTTCCACGTTTGTGATAGAGCGTGCAGAGTTTCTCGACTTCAGATTCCGGCGACAGTTTTTCGACAAGACGCAGCGCTTGCGAGTAATGCTTCTCGGCTTCCGCGTAGCCGTAAAGCTTTGCGGCGTGATCGCCGGCGTGAATCAGGTATTCAACTGCGCGTTCGAAGTCGCGGCCGCGTTCAAAATGCAGCGCAAGCTGCGTTGCAATCTGCGGTGCGCGTTTTCCGTAGTGGCCGAGCATTTCTTCACCAGCCTGTTGGTGCAAAGCAATGCGCCGTTTGTTAACCAGATCCCCATAGAGAACATTCTGATAGAGCGCATGGGAAAACCGGTAACGCGTGGTCAGCGCTCCGTCGGGCAACTCTTCTTCGCCTAAGACCTCTATCAAACGATGCGTCTTCGCGATGTGCGCGAGTCGTTCCTCGAGGTCGATCTCGTCTACTCCGAGAAGTTTTGCGGTAACCGTTGAAAGGAACTCTGTACCTTCGACACTCGCGTACTGCAATGCACGCCGTTGCTCATCATCCAGCGCATCGATCTTCTTGCTAATCATGCCGCGCACACTTTCGGGTGCGTCAAGATTCATGTCTGCCAGGGGCCGAACCAGCGACCAACGACCGTTCGTCTTCGCAAGATCGCCGCGCTCGCTCAGGTACTGCAACAGGTTCGCTGCAAACAGCGGATGCCCTTCAGTCTTCTCGTGGATTAGCGAAGTCAACTCGGCTGGAAAATCATTTGGCGCAAAGGTGGCGTCTACATACTCCGCGATGTGTTCGCGATCCAATGAACTCAGCGCAATCTCTTCACAGAGGTTATGCGCCTTCATCTCTGCCTTGTAACTCTTGAGCGGATGGCCGCTGCGTTCGACATCTTCCGGGCGGAACGTGCCAATGATCAGCAATCGTTGCGTGTTGATGCGTTGGCATAAGTGACGCAGGAGATCGACACTCGACGGATCAGCCCAATGCAGATCTTCGAGCAACAGCACGATTGGAGACGCCGTCGACATGATGCCGAGCGCATCTCCCAGCTCCCGCATCATTCTCTCTTTGGTTGCGCCGATAGTTTCCTGTTGCAGTTTTTCCAGCGAGCCGCTGGAAGCAAACACTGCCGGTAGCTCCATGCACCACGTCGGCGCATACGTGCGCATCACTGCCGCAATCCGCTCGCGGCCAGGAGCTTGTAACAAGCCGCTCATCGCGTCGAGAAAAGGCAGGTAAGCTTCGCCCGTGCCGTACTGTTCCACACAGCGGCCGCGTGAGATCAGCAACGCAGGACGCTGTTTGCGCGTCCGTCGCAGAAACTCATCGCCGAGCGATGTCTTACCGATACCAGGTTCTCCAGTAATGAAAACAACCCGACCCGTGCCTTCGATCGTTTGGTCGAGAACACTATCGAGCTTCCGCATCTCGGGCTCGCGACCGACGAATGAAGGTTGGCTGCGATCGATCAGGTCGGCATCGTAAACAATCGGAAAACCGGCCCACGCGCCACTCACGGATGCGCGCAAACTTCGCAGCGCGTCTCCAATCTCACCAGCGGACACGTAACGCAAGTCACGATTCTTCGCCAGCGCGCGTTCGATGATCACATCGAACTCACGCGGCAACTCCGGTCGCAACTTACTCGGCGGTGGTGGTTCAACCGCGACTATCGAATGCATGATCGCGAGCATGCTTGGACCAGGAAACGGCTTGGTCCTCGTTGCCGCTTCGTAGAGCACCGTTCCCAGTGAGAAGATCTCGGAACGAGCATCGAGCGGTTCGCCGCGTGTCTGCTCCGGCGACATGTAAGCTGCGGTACCAAGCACGACGCCTGGGCCGGTAAGATTTGCGGCGAGCGTTAGCGCTTCTCGATCAATTGCGTCAATATTTGCGCGCACCAGTTTTGCCAGACCGAAGTCGGTGACTTTCACGATGCCCTTGTTTGTGATGAGAATATTGCTCGGCTTGATGTCACGGTGGATTATGCCGACTGTGTGCGCGGCCTGAAGTGCGTCAGTAATCTGGATGCCGATGTCGAGCAATGACGGAAGCGGCAACGCTCCGTTGAGTGCGAGGTGAGTACTCAACGTTTCGCCGTCAACCAACTCCATGACGATGAAATCGACACCCTCGGCTTCTTCAATCGCGTAGATAGTGACGATGTTGGGATGGTTCAAAACTGAAGCGGACTGCGCTTCGGAAAGCAGGCGGCGTTTGGCGGTGATGTCCTGGGTGGCATCCGGTGCGAGCAGTTTGAGCGCCACATGACGGCCGAGCTTGGTGTCTTCAGCCTTGTAGACCTGACCCATGCCGCCTTCCCCGATCTTGCTAAGGATGCGGTAATGCAGCAGGACACGTTCTGGTTCAACTGAACTCATGACCCTAAACTCTTACGCGCAATTACGGGGGAATCAGGGCCGATAATATACTAGCGACGTGAACTTACGTCGAGGAGATCCCAATGAGTAAAACCTACCGTTTCACAACTCTTGTCCTCGCAGCTGTTCTGTTGGCACTTCAAGTCGCCGACGCGACACCCGAGAAGACTTCGAAGTCAACGCTCGAATTAAAGCCGTGCCAGATACCGAACGTGAAGGGCGATGCAAAGTGCGGCACGTTTGAAGTGTTTGAGAATCGCGCAACGAAAAAGGGTCGCAAGATTTCAATCAACATTTTGGTGTTTCCCGCCACCGGTCAGAAACGCGAGCCTGATCCGTTGTTCTGGTTCGCCGGTGGTCCGGGCTCAGCGGCAACCGAGGATGCGCGTGGCATCGCCGAGGTGTTTGCGCCGATTCGCGAACATCGCGATCTTGTGTTTGTGGACCAACGCGGCACTGGACAATCGAATCCGCTCAATTGCGACTTCTACGATGCTAAGGATCCACAGAGTTATCTCGGCTACTTCTTCCCGCTCGAACAAGTTCGCCAATGCCGGACGCAACTCGAGCCAAAGGCCGATCTGACGCTCTACACCACGGACATCGCGATGGACGATATCGACGACGTACGCGCTGCACTGGGCTACGAACAGATCAATCTCTTCGGAGGTTCATACGGTACGCGCGCTGCGATGGTCTACCTGCGACGTCATCCGAAACACGTTCGCGCTGTTGTGCTTCAAGGCGTCGCACCGACAAATCAGTTCATGCCACGAAACTTTCCGCAAGACACGGAACGCGCACTACAAGGTGTGCTCTCAGAGTGTGAAGCGGATGAGGCGTGCCACAAGGCTTTTCCAGAAGCAAAGATCGACGCAGCACGTGTGTTGGAAGCGTTGTTGCAAAGTCCGGCTCAACCCGAAATAAAACTGCAAGGCTCAGACAAACCAGTTCGCGTGACGCTGAATCGCAATCTCGCTGCGGAAGCGGTTCGCTACATGTTGTACAGTCCTGCCACAGCGAGTCGCGTTCCGCTCATACTGCATCTCGCCGCCCACGGCGACTATGGTCCATTGGCGCTCGCGGCGTTTCGATATCGTCGGGAGCTTGTGGCGAGCGGCAGTAATGGAATGTATCTCTCAGTTACCTGTGCGGAAGATCTGCCGTGGGTCAAACCTGAGGAAGCAAACAAACTCGGCGAGAATACGTTCCTGGGCCGGTATCGTTACCGCCAACAGGCCGAGGCGTGTGAGCTCTGGCCGCGAGCCACCATCGATCCGCATTACGCTGATCCGGTTCAATCAACTAAACCCGTGTTGATTCTGACAGGCGAATGGGATCCGGTAACACCGCCGGCTCATGGGGAAGCCGCAGCGAAAACGCTCACGAACAGTCTGCACGTCGTCGTGCCGGACGGAGCACACGGAATAGGTGGATTGGAAAACATCGACTGCATCCTGCGTCTGGTGACCGAGTTCATTGAACGCGGAGCGGTCAAAGGTCTCGACACCGCCTGCGTAAAAACTATCAGGCGAAAAGGATTCGCGTTGAAGCTTTAACACCAAACGTGGGGTTCCGCCGACGTCGTAACGCTTGCTGCCGGCGCAGCGAGGCCAGCCGAAAACGGCAGAGGCGCACGCGCCGGGACGATCGGGTCTTCATAAAACACCTTCAAAGAAAACGGCCACAGATTTGGGAAGAATCTGTGGCCGAGTCTGTTCTAGTTCAACAATTGCAGACCAAGAATCTGCTCAAGAATCGCCCCGAGAATGCTGTAGCCGCCGTTTGAGTAGCGACCATAGCGCGAGCGGCTGTAATAGCCGTCTTCGTATCCGCGGCGAAAACCTTCACGGAAGTAATACTGATACTCGTTCAGATCAACGTAGTATGCGTCGTACCCGTAGCTCGCATCCTGATACGCGTAAGCTTCTTCGGGACTGAACCCATAGCCGTCCTCACGATCGGCCTGGCCGGCGGAGAAGCCTTCGCTATAACCATCGTTAATCGCTCGACGTAACATCTCGGCGCCATACTGGTTCGTCTCGTAATAGCTGCCGCCACGACGATAACGATAGTTGTATGGACCGTAGTCGTTGTAACGCCATTGCTGGAGTCGCAATTGATCGCGTCGCAACCGCTCGAGGTAACGCTGCTGGAACCGCAACTGGTTCAGCCGGCGCTGCTGCTCGAGAATTCGTTGACGTTGGAACGCGAGGTTTTGGCGTCGCTGCCAATCATCGCGATATCGCGACGCGCGCCGCTCTTGTTCGTCCCGCCAATTGCGATTGTTCGAGTTGTTGTTGCGATTGCGGTCCCAGTCGTTGTTACGTTGAGACTGCTGCCGGCGCCACTCGTCAGAGTTACGCTGAGATTGTTGCCGTCGCCACTCGTCAGATTGCTGACGACGCGAGTTGTCCTGACCTTGTTGCTGTTGTCTTTGCAGTTCGAGCTGACGTTGCCGTTCCTGATCTCGTTGGCGTTCGAGGTCGCGGTTGACCTGTTGTTGGCGCTGCTGTTGCCAACGCTGGTCGCGTTCCTGCGACTGACGGATCTGTGCCTCACGTTGCTGTTGCCAGCGCTGTTCACGCTCGCGTGAGTCGTTGATCTGATCTTGACGCCGCTCTTGATCCCGGCGCTGCGGCCGTTCCTGGTTCGCTTGCTGGCGCTGTTGCTCCCAGCGCTGCTGGCGTTCCTGGCTGGCCTGCTGTTGCTCACGGCGCTGTTGCTCCCATCGCTGTTGGCGGCGATCCTGGTTGGCCTGACTGGCCTGCTGTTGCGCCTGACGCTGTTGTTCCGAGCGCTGCTGACGACGATCCTGGTTGGCCTGGCTCGCCTGCTGTCGTTCCTGTTCACGTTGCTGTTGGCGCTGCTCGCGCTCGGCCTGATTCTGCTGGCTTCGCTCTTCGCCGCGACCGCGTCTACCCTGAGCGTTGACGAGGCTGCTCGTCCCTAAAAGTGCTGCTGACAGGGCAACAG
>DASZDV010000317.1:0-1514 GCA_035941575.1 Pyrinomonadaceae bacterium | reverse complement strand
CTTTCCTTCTTTCGACTGTGCGCGTTGCGCAAAGATGTCGAGAATCAACTGCGATCGATCGATTACTTTCAGATCGGTTGCTTCTGACAGTGACCTCACCTGCGCGGGCGAGAGCTCACTATCAAACACGAGCATGTCGGCGCCGAGTTGTAATGCTCTGATAATCAGCTCATCGAGTTTGCCGCGCCCGAGCACCGTGCGCGGATCGATCGCAGAGCGGCGTTGAATGATCCGGTCCTGAACTACCATGCCTGCTGACGCGGCCAGTTCGGCGAGCTCGGCCATTGACTCTTCCGCGTCTGCCAGTGAGCCGGTGGCAACGCCCACGAGAATCGTTTGATCGCGGACTTCAGCACGCCGCGCCGTGCGGCGGTTGCGTGCCATTTCTTCTTCAAGAGAATTGATCAGTGACTGAAAATCCAGATCGAGTTGCGACGGAATCTTCGGTTCCAGAAAGGCATAGAGCTGAGGTGTAGTTGAGTTATCCAGTTCACCTGCGTGTAACGGCAACAAGTGTGCGGCGCGAACGAGACCGGGAAGTCCCGACTCGGCATCGACATCGATGGCGGCCATTAGATCCAAACGGAGCAGCGCGAGGTCTGTTAAGTCGTCCTGCGTAAGTGGTTCGCCACGCAGATGGGTATGCACACAGCGAAGTCCGCGAAATCTGCCCGAGGCGACGCGCACGCGTTTGAAATCCGGTAACTCGATGCGGCGATTGTCACCGACCATCACGGATTGAATATGTCCCTGTCTGTCGATTAAGGCGCCGATTTGCCTGCGTGTTTCGTGAGACAGTTCGCCCAACTGGCGAGCAAACTCAGGCGTGACGATCTGGTCAGGAGGTATGCGCCGAGTGTACAGCTTTTCAATGCGCCGCAGTTGATTTGGTTTTAAGCCCAGAGTATTGCCGAGAACGCTGGTAATGGCCTTTTCCTTCCTATTCCGGGGGCGAATTATAACATAGGAGAACTGCGGTATCTTGTGGCATCATGAACGACTTTCATGGCTAACCTCGCAAGAATTCTGACTATAGACCCTCTGTATGCAATTGCCGGGGGCGAGATCGTTATCGACTGCGCCGGTTTTGATACCAGTGAGCCGTCTAAGTGTGCTGTGCTCATCGGCGACACCCCCGCGCAGATAGTGGCACTGGGGCCAAAACGAGTGCTCGCAATTGTGCCGGAAACAAAAGACGGCAGAGTGGCAGTGACGTTGTGGAGTGGAGACGGACCAACTGAACCAGCCTATCTGACAGTTGCCAAAAAGCTCGCCAGCGATTTACACCCCGTTGCTAATCCCGCATTCGATCCGGAGGACGGCGCTCTTTTTGTAACTCGTTCCGGATCGCGTGGCGAAGAATTGCCGGTCACGCTTTTCAGAATCGATATCAGCGGCGACGTTTCCGAATATTCCGGCGACATCTCGAATCCGACCGGCATCGCTTTTAGTCCCGACGGGCAGATGTTTGTGAGTAGCAGACTCGAAGGAGTTGTTTACAGAATCACTCCGTT
>DASZDV010000316.1:0-5276 GCA_035941575.1 Pyrinomonadaceae bacterium | reverse complement strand
ATAACCGAGACTTGCGAGGTGAGTAGCAAGAAACTCGGCCACGGCTTTTTCCGCTCCCGTCAGCGAAGGGATGTCGATTAATTCGCGTGTGAGCGCAAAAAGCGTCATCTTTTTTCTGGCATCTCTGCTGGGACCAGAGGTGTCTCGCATGCATTGACTCGTTAGCGGCTACGTTCGGAGCCTGGCAGGCGAGACGCCTGCGGTCCCGGGAAAAGAGACGCCTGTAGTCTCAGGGGTGCCTTGGCTTTCGGTCCTGCTAAAAAACGCTTCGTGTAATCTTCGCACCGCTTCTTCCACGCGCGTCTCTTCGATCGCGAACGTAAAGTTAATACTCGAAGCGCCTTGCGAGATTAATGTCACGTTGATGTCGCTGATCGTGCTAAACACGCGCGCCGCGATACCTGGCGTTCCGCGTAAACCTTCACCGACCACACAGATGATCGCACGGTCTTTTTCGACACGTACCGTTCCCAGTTTTTCAAGTTCCGACACGATCGCCGGTAACGCACTGTCGTCGTCGAGTGACAGCGAAACGCTGACTTCAGAAGTCGTTACAACATCGACGACTGTGCGATGTCGATCGAACACTTCGAAGAGGGCACGCAAGAAGCCATACGCGCCAAGCATCCGCGCCGAACTGATTTGCACCGTTGTCACACCGACTTTATGCGCAATCGCTTTGATCGTGCGTGGCGACGTTTCTGATTGTGGTCCAACGAGCGTGCCGGGCTCCTCCGCCGCACGCGAATTACAGATCCGCACCGGAATGCGATCTTCAATGGCCGGTTGAATCGTTTTCGGATGCAGCACCTTCGCTCCGAAATACGCCAGCTCGGCAGCTTCGCCGTAAGACATTCGTTCGACTGTTTGCGCGTCTGGCACTACGCGAGGATCGGCAGTCAAAACGCCGGAAACATCCGTCCAAATCTGAATCTCGTCTACACGCAGGGCCGCGCCCAACAACGCGGCCGTGTAGTCAGAACCGCCGCGCCCGAGCGTGGTTGTTGCGCCGTCCGCCGTTGCGCCGACGAAGCCGCCAACAACCGGAATGACTTTGTCTTCAATTAACGGCGCCAGTGTTTGGCGAGTCTTTGCAAACGTCTCGTTTAGCAACGGCGCGGCGCAGGTGTGTTCGTCATTCGTGAGGATGCAGCGACGTGGATCGACTTGCTGCGCGTTCACTCCCCGGTGTTTTAAAACTTCTGCAAGTAACGCGCTCGACAACATTTCGCCAAATGAAACGATCGCATCCTGCGTGGCGCGACGGTTATTGAGATCACTGGCCATTTTTTGCAGCAGTTGTGAGAGTCGGACCGCCGCGCGATCGAGATCTTCGTTGAAATGACCGTCAGACGGAAGTAACTGTTGCGCCGCGTGGTGATGACGTCGAAACGTCTCGCTCAAAGCTTTAGCCGCTTCAGCCGCATTTCGCTCGGTTGCGATGCGAGTGCCTTCAAGCAATGAGTCAGTCACGCCACTCATCGCCGAAACAACAACGACCGGACTGTTGTCGTGCTGAGACGCAACGATGCGCGCAACATTATCGAGCGCCGCTGCATCGGCGACGGATGTTCCGCCGAATTTCATTACGATTGCCATGCAAAAAGCTCTAACAAATCAAAAAGGCCGGTCGCGAGTGAACACGACCGACCTCATCAGAGAATCGTTAATTCGCAACGCGCTCTTGCGGCGCGTCACAAACCATTTCGTCGTAGCACTCCACCGCAGCTCATCCTTGCGCCGGATGATTACCGGTGACAGTCCCGCGGATTTAGCCGCGGCAACCAACTCGTGATCGTGCGAAGGAAAACGATAACGAGCTTCGGCGACCTGCCCCTTTCAACAAACCAACTCCTTCATCGACGGTCTGCTTACTCTTGGAGGTCGCGCCTCTACTCTCGTTTCAAAAGATCAATGAAAATGTTGGCACAACTTAGCGGGAAGCATGCGCAATGTCAAGATATTCTCTCAATACAAATTGAAATTGTATTCGAGTTGCATGTGCACCGACACCGGGCGTCCATTCTTCATCGCCGGCACAAACGTAATTTGGCGCGCGGCAGCAATCGCTCGTTCAGTCAACCCGAACGGCAATGTGTGAAGCGCGCGTATTTGGACCACCTCTCCGGCACTGGAGAACACAACGCGCAGCAACACTGTTCCACTGATCTGGTTCCTGCGTGCTTCCTCTGTGTAGTGCGGTTCGGGTTTCGACAGCAGACGCGCGCGCTGATCGACGTCAGAGTTTTTGAACGTGCCGCCTTCGTTCGCACTGCCTCCGGTTCCACAACAACCCAGTTGTTTAGGACCGTCGCCCATGTTTCCGCCTTCTCCAGGGCCGTAGCCGGGTCCGCTGCCGGTGCCAACGCCTGGTCCTATGTTTGTGCCGATGCCGCCACCGTCGCCTGGTCCTTTCGACGGAGTTTCAGATGACGACTTTGGATCGCCGTAAACGGGTGCGCTCAGGTCTTTCCATAACGCTGGATCGACATCGATACCTGCGACCGGAAGTGCCGGAGGATTTCGTGGTGGAGTTATTGGTATGGCTGCCGGAATAGCTGAAGGTGGCGGCAATTTTCCGGTTTGCGGTGGTATGGGATTGCGATCGCCACCGCTGCCGCCTCCTTGAGCGCGTCTCGGTGACGGACCTGAGCCTTCGCCTCGGTGTTCGTTGAAACCAACGCGACCTGGTCCGTGGCGAACGTCCAACATGACCATGTCTCCCAGTGACTCCTGCGCAGAAACTGTGGGCAGGTTTTGAGATCGAGAAGTCCTTGTTTCGATCATGAACAACACGACGGCGGCGACGGCGAGCAAAGTGAAGAGCGCGTTTCGCGTTGTCATCAAATCGCGAAGTGATTGCTTGAAGAACCCGACGGGATCGTTTTTCACAAACGCGATTTGAATTGCGAGCCGGCTAAGGAGGAGTTTGTTTTCGATAATCGTGGGTTGATATAGGCGCGTTTGGGCACACGAGTAGTTCGCGGTCATGTCAGAACCTCGCTTGTAGACGAAGAGTTTCTGCCGCGGGGAGCCTCTATTGCTGTATTACCCGAACTAGTAAAAAAGTGACGCTCTGAGGAGACTGAGGACGCGAATTGAGATGTGACGCGGCGCTGCCGGGATGTCTACTTGAGCTGGTTGAATAGTTTGGTAGCGCGCGCGCTGTCGATGCGTTGCAGAATCCGATACTGCTCGAGCGCGGCGTTTCTATTATTCAACGCGATGAACGACATGCCGAGATTGTAGTGGGCCGAAGGGTAATTCGGCTTTTGCCGGATGGCCGTTTGATACTCCTGAACAGCTTCAGCGTAACGGCGCAGCTGATGGAGGGCGTAGCCATACTCGTTGTGAGCTTCCGGATATTCGGGTTGTAAGCGGACGGCGTTTTTCAACGCTTCGATCGCTTCTGAATAACGTTCAAGATCGTTATAGCACCATGCGAGGTTGTAGAACGCGGTGGCATTGTTCGGACGCAGTTCGAGTCCTCTCTTATAAGACTTGGCCGCCTCGGCGTACTGCTTGGTGTTGTAGTAATAAACGTCGCCGAGTCCGAGATGGGCCAGGCCCATGTCAGGGTTAAGTCTGATCGCTTCCTGATACGCTTGGATAGCTTCAGAATAACGGCCGAGATTGCGATAGGCGTAGCCGAGTTCGTTCCGTGCTTCTGCGTAGTCGGCCTTGTAGCTAAGAGCGAGATTCAAACTAGTGATGGCCCTGTCGTAGTTCTTTTGGTCATTGTAGATCCAGCCGATTTGATAGTGCGCGCCTGCGTAATCGGGCTTGATGCGTATCGCTTGTTGAAAGGCGTTGAGTGCTTCATCGAAGCGCTCGAGTTTTTTGTTTGCGTAGCCCAGCTCGAAATAGGCGGCAGAGTCGTTGGGACGCATCGAGACGACACGCTGCAATGGTCCAATCGCGTCTTCGTACTGTTCCAGATCGTTGTAGATCCAACCCATGCGATAGAGCGAGTTGGCGTGTGAAGGGTTGACTTCCGCGGCCTTGAGATAGAGATCGAGTGCTTCGCGGTATTTTTGTTGGTTGTAGAGAGTTTCGCCTTGTTGGAAATAGCTCTCGGCTGTAGCCGTGTTTGTTGGTGTGGTTGTTGTCGGGCGTTTTGGGGTTGTTGGTGTCGCGGAAGTCGGACGTCTCGGTGTTGTTCGCGTTGTCGGACTCGTTGTGCTTGACGACGTTGGTTTGTTCACCGGCTTGTTAGCGGGCTTGCTTGTTGGGCGTCCGGTGCTGCCGCCGCCGATCGTGCCGCCGCCGGTGGCTGGTTCGTGTTGCGCAAACGTGATGTTTGCGCAAGCGAGCAGAGACGCGAAGACGGAGAGGGAGATTAGGAAAACGCGGCGGCGAGTTAACATCGGTTTTTCTCCTACGATTGAGACGTACGCGAGTTACGTTTGATGATTACGTTGAACCGAACAGCAAACAACTGGTGAGCATTATAATTCTGAACAACGCGCGGTGTGAACAGTGTTGGTGCGAAGATAGTTGGGGCGAGGGTAGTTGGTGTAGTTGGTGCTTAGATAAGCGGCCGCGTTGAGTTGCTTTGGGGCTGCGTTTACCACGCTCTGCGGCCACGTTTGACTCACGTCCCGGCTGCGTTTCGATTCGCGCGGCTACGGCGTTTGACAGTCTCAAACGCGGTACGTTAACGTAACGCGCTTGCCGTAGAGCACGAACAACTCACCTTATGCGTCCCGTTCGTCTAGCGGCCTAGGACACCGCCCTTTCACGGCGGCGACACGGGTTCGATTCCCGTACGGGACGCCAAATCCCTCAGCATTTTCGCGATTTCAACTGACATCAAGCAAATGAAACGTTCCTTAATGGACCTTTCTGTAAATGGTTGTGGCCACAGTGCGAATCTATCCCTCGTAGATTCCTACATTTCCTAATTAGAGGGGGGCATGTTGTCGCAGTCCTGCGGCGGTAACCTGAGTGTACTACTTCCGTTCGTTGCGGCAACGGATTCTTAGCTTCCAAATGTCATGGGTTTCGCATCGTGACGTTAAGATCACGCGGTGCTACCGTCGGCACAGGATGTTCGGCTTTTTGCTTTGAAGTGTAGAAGTAGTTGGAATCATGGAAGAGTCCATTTGATAAGGCTTATGCTGTGAAGATAATCATCCTGCAAGCCCCCTCATCGAGGGTTGCTACTCACATGGCTTCGTCGAAGCGATGAACGCTAAGATGACGACATTTTGTCGCGAGACGTAACCGGACGAAGCATGAACTTTGACGGTTCCAAGTCCGGTAAATATTGGTCC
>DASZDV010000315.1:0-3349 GCA_035941575.1 Pyrinomonadaceae bacterium | reverse complement strand
ACGCCCGGCCGTCGTGAGGTTGCTGATGTTTTTACGTGCATTCGCAACCATGTGCGTCTCGAGACTGCCGGGCGTCTGCTGGCCCATAACTCGGAACGATATCTGAAGTCTGCTGAAGTGATGGCGAGACTCTTTGCGGATCTGCCGGAAGCGATCGCGAACACCATCGAACTTTCGTCGCGCCTGAAGTTCACGCTCGAAGATCTCGGTTACGAGTTTCCGCGTTATCCCGTACCGCCCGGCGAGACGATGACGTCCTTCTTGCGCAAAAGAACAGAAGAAGGTGCGCGCCGCCGTTATACGGGCGTGAACGGAGCGCCGACTTACGAGCAGGCGCGCGGCCAACTCGAACGCGAATTGAAACTGATCGAGAAGCTCAAGCTTGAAGGCTACTTCCTGATTGTTTGGGACATTGTCGAGTTCTGTCGTCGCGAAGGAATTTTGATACAGGGACGTGGCTCGGCTGCAAATAGCGCTGTCTGTTATTCGTTGGGAATCACGGCAATCGATCCGATCGGCATGGATCTATTGTTTGAACGTTTCCTTTCCGAGCAGCGAGGCGAATGGCCGGACATCGATCTCGATCTGCCGAGTGGTGACCAACGCGAGAAGGCCATTCAGTACGTCTATCAGCGCTACGGAAAACTGGGAGCGGCGATGACGGCAAACGTCATCACTTATCGTGGGCGTTCCGCGGCGCGCGAAGTCGGTAAAGCGCTCGACTTTGATGATGACACGCTGTCGCGGCTTGCCGGTCTGGTCCATACCTGGGAATGGAAGGATCCAAACGATTCCAGCGAACGGCAGTTTCGTGATGCCGGTTTGGACCTGAACAATTCGCGCATCCGAAAGTTCTTCCAGCTTTATCAAATGGTCCAGGATTTACCCCGCCATCTGGGACAGCACTCCGGAGGTATGGTCATTTGTCAGGGACAGCTTGACACGATCGTGCCGCTCGAGCCGGCCGCGATGCCCGGCCGCGTTGTAGTGCAATGGGACAAAGAAGATTGTGCAGATCTGGGACTGATCAAAGTAGATCTGTTGGGGTTGGGAATGATGGCGGTGATGGAAGATTCGATCAAACTCATTCGTGACGCTTACGGCGAAGAAGTTGATCTGGCGCATCTGCCTCCGGACGACCCGGCAGTTTACGCTGCACTGCAAAACGCCGATACGATCGGGATGTTTCAGGTGGAAAGCCGCGCGCAGATGTCGTGTCTGCCGCGACTACGGCCGGCGAAGTTCTACGACATTGTGGTCCAGGTGGCGATTATTCGTCCCGGACCGATCGTCGGAAACATGGTCCATCCGTACCTCAAGCGCCGCCAGGGCAGAGAAGAAGTGATTTATGCACACCCGGCGCTCGAACCAATCTTAAAACGAACGCTTGGCGTGCCGTTGTTTCAGGAGCAGTTACTGCGAATGGCGATGGTCTGCGCGGGTTTCTCCGGCGGCGAGGCGGAAGAGTTGCGCCGCGCTTTCGGGTTCAAACGTTCGGAAGCGCGCATGAAAGTGATCGAAGTAAAACTTCGAGCCGGACTCAAACGAAACGGGATTGTCGGACAAACTCAGGAAGAGATCGTCCAGGCCATCAGCTCATTTGCGCTTTATGGTTTTCCCGAATCGCATGCCGCGAGTTTTGCGCTGCTGGCCTATGCGAGCGCTTATCTGAAATGTAACTACCTGGCGGCGTTCACAGCGGCAATTCTCAACAATCAGCCGATGGGTTTTTATCAACCATTCACGATTATTAAAGACGCGCAACGTCACGGATTGAAGGTGCTGCCGGTCGATCTCACCTGCTCCGATTGGTTGTGCACGATCGAAAACGTCGGAACGAGATTGGGAGAGGGGGAGAAAGCGGAAACAGGGGATCGGGTGACATGGGGAGTTGGCCCGTCTCCGAATCCGTCTGTCTCCCCCTCTCCCAATCTCGCTCTACGTCTCGGTCTTAAATATGTCAAAGGACTCAGCGAGCAGTCCGGCCGCGCCATCGTACGCGAACGAGCCGTCAGTTCCTTTGCCGGCATGGACGACCTGCGCAATCGCGTACCGGAATTGCGCAAAGATGAATTGCGGAAACTGGCCGCAGTCGGCGCTTTGAATTTTGTGCAAAGACCTTCTGTCAACCGGCGTGATGCGTTGTGGCAAGTGGAACGAGTCGTGCGCACTCCGGGTAAACTTTACGAACAACTGATGGAGAAAGACGGCCATTCACCACTCGAATCAATGACTCTAACCGAGCGCGTGGATGCTGATTTTCGCGGAACGGGACTGACGATTGGAAAACACCCGGTCGCTTATCACCGCCAGAAATTGAACCGCCTGAAAGCCCTGCGCGCCATCGATATTCGCGAGTTAAGCGACGGTAACTTTGTTCGTGTCGCTGGTTGGGTCATCGTTCGCCAACGTCCCGGTACCGCCAAAGGATTTGTCTTCCTCAGTCTGGAAGATGAAACTGGCGTGAGCAACATAATCGTGACGCCGCAACTCTTCGATCGCTACCGGCAGGAGCTGGTGAGTCACCCGTTTCTCTTGATCGAAGGGTTATTACAGAACCAGGATAACGTCGTGTCAGTGAAAGCAAGCCACATCAAACCACTTTCGTTCAAAGTGGCCGCGGCGCCGTCGCACGATTTTCATTAGCCGGATAATTACGCAGGCCGGGCGGCCCGTCGAATGGAAGATTCTCTCGGCGGCGATTCAATCAGCCCCTGGACCACCTGGGCCACCTGCGACAACGGCTTCGGCTTTCGTAAAAACGCATCCGCGCCACAACGCCTGGCTTCATCCTCTACTTCAGCCGAGCCATACGCCGTCAAGACAATTATTCGCGTTTGTGGATTGTGCTCCCTGATAGTCCTGATCATCTCGAGGCCGTCGGAGTTGTTCGTCAAACTCAGCCGCAAATCCTGAATGACGACCTTGTAATCCGCTGAGCCCAGCAGCTTCTCTACCTCTTCCATCTCGCGGGCCGTGTCTACCTTGTAACCGTGCAGCGAGAAGTACTCACTCATCGAGAAGCAGATAGCTTCCTCATCGTCGACCACCAACAGGCGAGGCATTGGTTCTTCTCGGGAAGAACTGTCGTCCCGTGCGAGCCACATTCGTCTCAACTTACCCGAGACTTTTTTAAGAGTTCCAAATCGATTCTGCTTCACGGCACACACGAATGTGCAAACAAGTCCACAGTGTACCTTGGATCGCTCCCAACCAAACGAGGGAGCAACATACCAAGGCCTTCCGGAGAATCGGAGTACCGCGAGGGCTCGTACGATTAGTTTAGCGCACTCGAGCGAGGTCCCACGCGAGTGCAGCGTTTTAAGTTTCGGGTGAACTCATCGTTACT
>DASZDV010000314.1:0-4487 GCA_035941575.1 Pyrinomonadaceae bacterium | reverse complement strand
GGATTTACATGATTTGTCAGGATTAACATGCCATCCGTAAGTAATCAGTTAAATCCGTGGCTAAAATTTCTTGTAACTTTTCCCGAACCCGGGTGTTTTAGGAGACGTAGCGCAGCTTATGGCGAGCGAAGACGACGAGTTCACCATGCTGTTTCAGGATTTCTACCCTAGCCTATGCCGCTTTCTGGAGTGTTTATTGGGAGGCCGCGCGCCGCTGGCGCAGGATTTGGCACAGGAGAGCTTCCTGCAACTTCATCGCACGGCGTGGGGAACGCTCCCGCCGGGTGAAGCTCGCTTCTGGCTCTATCGCGTCGCGCGAAACCTGGCCATCAACGAGTTTCGCAAGTCGCATACGCGTTACCGGCTCTTTGATCGAGTGGTGGAAGCAATGAGACCCGCGGCACGCAATCCCGAACAGGAATATGAGACTCGGGAACGCAAGGAACTGGTGCTCGAGATGTTGCAGATGCTTCCTGAAGATCAGCGCACCGCGTTGTTATTGCGAGAGCAGGAACAGTTGAGCTACCGCGAGATTGGGCAGGTGCTAAACATTTCGGAGAGCAAGGTGAAGGTCGACATTTTTCGCGCCAGGGCAGCGTTGAGGGAACGCTGGAGCAAACGCGCGAGGGTAGCCGGAGTCGGAGCGAGTTAAAGCGCCGGAACAGGAACACAGATCTATGGAATGCGATTTTACGGAAAAAATTTCTTCGTTCATTGACGGCGAGCTCTCGCTGGCTGAGGCGCGTGAGGTTGAGCGTCATCTCTTGACCTGCGGGCAATGTCAAGAAGCGCGCGCTGACTTTCTTAACTTGCGAAGTCAGATAAGCGGGTTTGAGGCTTCGCTGCCGGGTGAGGTTCAGAATCGCGCACTCGCGAAGATCTTGTCGGCAGGACGCGGTCAGCGAAAAGCGTCCGGTCGTGGACCTGGTTGGAGTTGGAATTGGGGTTATGGCGCAGCGGCGCTTGCATCAATTGCGATTGTGGCGCTGATTATTGGATTGAGTTTTTATCAGAGGCCTGAGGAAGTTGCGCGTCTATTTCCTCCACCTATTGCCTCGCCGACGGTCGAGCCAAGTCCTGAAGCGAAACCTTCACCGGAAGTCGAACAACCAAAGACAGAGAAGAACGATAAACAATCGGAAGGTCCACGCCGCCAGCAACCATCACGCCGCACAGCTCCAGTTCGTGAGCCGAAGCCAGGCGAACAGTTTGCCGTGGCTCCCGAGACGGTTCGTCCTGCTGACGCACAAACAATGACTGCGCTGCATTTCGAAAGAGCCGAGACGTTGTTGCGCGCTTTTCGAAACGTCCGTCTGAACGAACCCGGTAGCGCGACGGAAGTCGGTTATGAGCGCAAGCGTGCACAGCAACTGGTCTATCAAAACATGATGTTGCGCCGGGAAGCTGACGCTTCAGGCGACGTCCAAATCGCATCGTTGCTGGAAAGTCTGGAACCGATCCTGCTGGACATTGCAAACCTTCCCGACCGTCCGGACGAAGACAGCGTGCGCGTGATACGCGATCGTGTCGAACGCAAAAACATCGTTCCGTTGTTGCAGATAAATTCCACTGCGCTTGCTCGTGCGCTTGATTAGTTGACAGTCGCAATGGTTGACCTCAGAGGCACAGGGAATGGAGAGGCCATGTGCGTTTTTAGATCACCGCTCGATCTCCTGCGCTCGCTCTCGGTTCTCTGTGCCTGTGCGGTGAACCAGAAACATTATTCCGAAGGAAAACGAGTTATGAAGTCTTTAGCTACTATTCGCCCCCAACTCAAAATCGTCTTCGCCCTGTTGGTCCTGGCAAGCGTCGCCTACGGCCAGGAGATCGCAAAGCTCGAACGCTTTGTGCAGGCGACCAAGGTCAACACTGCCGCAATGCAGATCTTTCGCGAAGGCCGCGACCTGATCGAAGCCCAAAACTGGCAGCGCGCCGCAGAAAAATTCAACGAATTCATCAGCGGCTATCCCAAAGACAAAGATCTTGACGCCGCGCTCTACTGGTATGGCTATGCTTTGCAGAAACAGGGTCGAAAAGAAGAAGCGGCCACTCCGCTGGTCCAGCTTATAAAGAGGTTTCCCAATTCGAGCTGGCGCCGCGAAGCCGAAGCTCTGCTGGTCGTACTTGGTCGCGAAGGCGATGTGAAGGATGCCTTAGCCAGAGACAACTGCGAGATCAAGATTCTAGCTTTGCAGAGTCTCTTCCAGGCCGACGAAGACCGTGCAGTTCAGATCGTCACAGAATCGTTAAGGGCAAATCCAACCCAGTGTCCGGGATTCCAGGCAGCAGCTGTTTCCATACTCGGAAGACGCGGCAGCGCGCGTGCAGTTCCTATCCTGCTTGAGGTTGCGCGTAACAACCCCGACCTCAAACTGCGTCTCACGGCGATCAGGGCTCTGAGCGAGCAGCAGAACGAGCAAGTTACCGACGAGTTGATCAAGATTTACGACGCCGATCGAAACAAGGACGTGAGAGGACAGATCCTGCGCGCACTGGTTGAGAGTAGGACCGCGCGCGGCAGCGCCAAGGTAGTCGAGATTGCCCGCAGCGGCGACGACTTAACAATTCGCCAGATGGCCATTCGTTATCTCGGCGAACTCAAAGACACCGTCTCGCTCGATGAACTGTTCCGCATCTACGACGCCGACCAGAACAAAGAGATCAAGATGCAGGTATTGCGGGCACTTGCGGCGCGCGAAGATCCACGCGCGAGGGACAAGGTTTGGGAGATCGCCCGCCGAGGCGACACGCCGGAATTGCGCCTGGGTGCAATCCGTTATCTGAACGAGCACGGGCGGATGACTGTAGATGAACTAGTGCAACTCTACACTAGCGAAACAAACCTTCAGCTCAAACAGGGCCTGCTGCGTGCTCTTGCTGCCAACAGGGATCCTCGCGCAAAAGCACAGTTGTTCAACATCGCGCGCGGAAGCGACTCGATCGAGCTACGCGCCTATGCAATCCGGAACCTTGGAGCGCAGGAGGACGAACAAACAGTCACCCAGCTGGTTGCCATGTACGATGGCGAGCAGAACCTGCAAATGAAAACTATCCTGATCCAGGCTTTTGGTGATTCGAAAGAGAAAGTCGCAGTGCGTAAGTTGATGACCATTGCGCGCAGCGATCCATCTATCGAGCTGCGCAAAGTTGCCGTCAGGTACCTCGGCCAGAGCAAGGATCCGGAGGCATTAAAGTTTCTGGAAGAACTACTGAAGTAAATCGGAGGCGAGACAATGTTTCTCTCAGTCATTCTGTCTGTGATGCTATGTGCGCCCCTCGCTGCGGGTGATGACCTTCAGACGCAAACGACGGCGACGACCGTGCAAAGCTTTACAACGGTTGAAGGCGCCGATCTGATGACAAAACTCGAAGCCGCGCAGGCTCGTGGACGTACGCGCCAAACGCCTTACTGGTCCGCGTACACCTTCGACGTGCGTCCGGGAGTCGCAATCGATCCGGCGGTACGCGAGTTCCGCGGCAACATGAACACCATCGGCGACACAGTAATTTTTGTCGGCACCGACGCAAGCGGAATGACTGTGGAAACACGCAGTCTCGCCATTTTTCTACTCCGCGATCCATCCGCGAACCAGATCACGCGGATGGAAATCTTCAACCTCGAACGCAAGCGCGAGTACAGCGGTTATCCCGTTTACTGGCTGGGCCGCGCGAACAACGAGGAGAGCCTGAATTACCTGCGCGCACTGGCGGCGGCAGCGCCACTCGACATGTTGAGTGAGCGTGCCGTAATCGGCATTGCGTTGCACGACGATGCGCGCGTTAGCGGCATGCTCAAGAACTTTGTTGTTTCCTCAGCGAACCCGCGCATCCGTTCCTCGGCTGTTTACTGGTTGGGCCAGACCGGTGGCGAGCAGGCATTTCTCGCTTCACTCGCTCGCAACGAAAGCGAAGATAAGAAGCTTCGAAGATCCGCGGTGCATGCGATCGGAGAAAGTCACGATCGCGGCACCATGGCCACGCTCCAAAGCTTGTACCAGGACGTTAAAGATCCCGAGGTCCGGCGCAGCGTCATCTCGGCCGCCGGTAATAGCGATGAACAAGCGCCGGCCTTTGCGTTTCTACTCGGCATTGCCAGGAACGACGCAGACTGGGAAGCGCGCCGCGCGGCAGCGCGCCAGCTCGGCCATTTTCAGCGTGACGATGCTGCCGACGAGTTGATGAAGATCTACGCGAACGACACCAACCTGGAAGTAAGAAAATCTGCATTACGTTCACTCGCGGAAACGAAAAGTCCAAAAGCGCAGGCGCGTTTACTCGAAGCCGCGCGAACTGAAACCAACGCCGAGATGCGCAAGACGGCGATTCGCGCCATCGGTGAGCGTGGCGAAGCAGCAGTTGACGATCTGCTTCGACTGTTTGACGCAGAACAGACGCCAGATCTGAAACGGACGATTCTCCAGTCGCTCTCTGAAATCAAGAGCACGCGCGTCGAAGACAAACTGTTTGAAGTCGCGCGCAGCAACGAC
>DASZDV010000313.1:0-1956 GCA_035941575.1 Pyrinomonadaceae bacterium | reverse complement strand
TTGCCGGCGCATTTTCGGGTGGGGATTGCGGTTCCCACGGATGTTTTGGAACAAGGATTAGAACGGATCGGGGAAGCTCTCGATGAGATTGGCGGTTAATTCTTGACCCTTCGCTCCTCGACGATCAACCAGTCACGCACTTGCTCAGCGGCTTCAATACCCACTGCTTCGGTCGTAATTCTAATCGGCGTGCCGCTCGGCCAGTTGTCCTTCTTTAACATTGGGCCACCGACAGCTTTGTAGTAGACGTTTCCCTCGAACCGCTTCTTGCCCGTGTGCGGCGCGAAGACCAAAACCTTCACTTCCAAATCCGGCGAGTTCAGAATCAACGTGCCCTTCTGAAACTCGTCAACGTCAAACTCCACCAGGACAACGATCGCTTCGTTTTCACTTTTGGCGCGCTTCACCGCGGCGTCATGTTTGAGATCGCCGAGCGACGTGACGCTGACGTTTTTGAACTCACCAAGTCGTTTGACGAAGTTCGCAAATATCGCGTCTTCGCTGAGTAGATGTTTCGAACTCTGTTGTTTCGCAACCACCAGAGACGTTTTGCGAGTGAGTTCTCTGCCATTGGCGATGGCCGGCTGTTTGTTATCCGTATCGGGTGTGGCGGTCGGTGGCTGCGCGGGTTTGGGAGCCCGTCTGCCCGATTGGGCCACGGTTTGAGTGGCAAGGAGTAACAGCAGACTCGAGGCTGCAAACAGGCCTCGTTTGTGGCAATTTCGCTGAAAGCCGGGAAGCACTCTCATGCATTAATCTCCAGCGTGTTGTCACCCTTAGAAGCCGGGTCAGTTTACTTGGTTGCTAGGTACCTGGGACCGTACTGTAAAAGCTCAGGAGTTCAATGCTCGAATAGCTTCACGCGCGTAGTACGTCAGAATGATGTCGGCGCCCGCGCGTTTGATGCTCGTTAGGGTCTCCATCATCACACGCTCTTCGTCAATCCAGCCCTTCTGCGCCGCCGCTTTAATCAGCGCATACTCGCCCGAAACGTGATAAGCCGCGAGCGGCACATCGAATCGATCGCGCACCATCTTCAAAACGTCGAGATACACGGTCGCCGGTTTGACCATCAAGATGTCAGCCCCCTCGGAATAATCGAGTTCCGCTTCGCGCATCGCTTCACGCGCGTTTGGCGGATCCATCTGATACGCGCGTCGATCGCCAAACTCAGGCGCACTCTGCGCCGCTTCGCGAAACGGCCCATAGAAGCCGGACGCGTACTTCACGGCGTAAGCCATGATCGCCGTGTTTTCAAAACCTGATTCATCCAGAGCATCACGAATCGCCGCGACTTGTCCGTCCATCATCGCCGAAGGCGCAACGATATCAGCCCCAGCCGCGGCCTGGCTCGCAGCCGTGCGCGCCAACAGCTCCAATGACTCATCGTTCAAAACTTCTCCATCGCGCACCACTCCGCAGTGTCCATGCGAAGTGTATTCACATAGACACGTATCGGCGATGATGATCAACTCCGGAACGGACCGGCGAATCGCGCGCGTCGCGCGTTGCACAATTCCGTCTTCCGCGTACGCACCGGAAGCGAGTTCGTCCTTTGACTCGGGCAGGCCAAACAGAATGATGCTGCGAACGCCGCTGTCGTAGGCCGCTGCGGCTTCCTTCGTTACTTCATCGACCGACAAATTGAACACGCCCGGCATCGACGAAATCTCACGCCGCACCGCATTGCCGGGACATACAAAAAACGGCAGCACGAAATTATCGGGCGTTAGTCGGGTTTCGCGCACGAGTGAGCGCAGAGCGTTGTTGCGGCGAAGTCGACGAGGTCGATGGATCATTTCAATTCCCTACCAACGATGAAATGCGGGATGTCCGGGCTTAACAGCCACGAATGTTCCGCGACATGTCGCGCAAACCTTGTCATGCGCGATCAACTCGCCTTCGACAGTCGCGCGATCTTCTGTTGAATCAACGACGCGCGCGACGAGTTTGACA
>DASZDV010000312.1:0-5584 GCA_035941575.1 Pyrinomonadaceae bacterium | reverse complement strand
GGCCCGCGAGCTTGTCTTCGCGGCGTTTCAGTGGATCGAGAAAAGCGTTGTGATCGAAGCGATGCGAGAGAGCTAACCAGCGCTTGTTGCCGGTGTCGGCGTATAGATCTGCGAGTACCTCGTTCATGCCGCCGAATTCCGTATTCAACATCTGCTGCGTTTGTTCGGGAGTGAGTTTGGACAGGATCGTTTCGGCCCAGGCGGCGAAATTGATCTCCAGTTCGAGCGCTGTGCGATTGCCGGTGAAGCGGTAAGCATCTCGCAGACCCGCAAACGTTTTGTGCAACGTGTACCACGGAGACCAGAGACCGTTCAGATCAAAGAAGGTTGATTTGATATTTCCCTTCGCGACTTCGGCAAACTTTTCTCTCAGTCCCTCAACTGCGCCGAGATAACCGTCGCCGTTCTTGTCCTGAACCTCCTTCATCTCCTTCACGAGATAGTCCGCTCGTTCTTTGAAACGCGCGTCGCCCGTCGCTGCAAACATCAGCGACACACCGGAGAGATAGTGACCCGCGATGTGACCGGTGAGGTTTCGGCCGTCGCCGTCCCATCCCGGATAGCCCTGTGCCTTTGGTTCGAGACCTGCGCGCTTGCGGTAATAGGCCATCATGCGATCGGGCTCGAGTTTTAGCAGGTATTCAGCGTTGAGATCCTGCGCGCGCTTCAAAGGACCGCCGGTGACGCGCACGGAAGACAAAGGTAACGGCCGCGCAATGTCGGGAATTGCGTTCTTGATCTGTTGGGCCTGCGCCACGCTCGCTAATGAGAGCAACACGAGCGCTCGGATGAGCGTTCTGGTAGTCATGGTGCGGCCAATTCTAAACAAGCCGCGGCTCCGGAGGAAAGATTCTTTCACGTGTGTGAGGCAGTCTTATTGATGTGTGAACTCAATTCGCCTGGCCCGTTCTTCTCGATGGTCCAGGTATGTTGTCGGCCTTCCAGATGGAGCCATCGTCATACCTGACTTCGGAAGCAACCACCTCGAGATGAAACACGCCTTGCGGATTCTCCTGGAGGAACGGAATGTCTTCAAGGTTAATAACGTCGATTTCCACGTCCGCTTCGTGATTGCCATCTATGTTGAGGTTGATTAGATCAGTCTGCGCCGTCTGTACGACTTTGTTCAGATCTCGCGTCTCAAACAGAATCCAACTGAACCTCGCGGCGATGATTCTTTTCTCCGTTCGATTCTTTAGCTTTGAAACGAAGATCCGAAACTTCTCTTTCGGTCCGAGTTTTCCGCCGGGAACGGCCAACACCTGTAGGGGTATATCACCGTAACCTTTTCTCGAAGTGTCGTAGCGCCCCCAAGTAAGACCCCACTTGCGCGTCTGTTGTGCTTGAAACGACGTTGCCGCCAGACAAAACAGCACTGCTCCTATGATCACGGTTTTTCTCATGGCATCCTCCCCGCACTAACACGGTCACAGTCCCCTTGCGGTTCCAAAAGCTCCGTCCTTAAACGTTTGTTACTTGTCGCCATGGAACGGTTGAGTTAAACCTTATACACAACAGTTAGGAGGCAAGGACGCGATGAGTAAACAGATCGAGTCGACGCAGCAGGCGTCCAAGGCAAAGAATTTCAAACGAGAGGGATTCCACACTGTTACACCTTACATAATCGTAAAACCCGCCGTCGAGTTAGTTGACTTCGTGAAGCAGGCGTTCGGAGCCGTTGAGTCGTTGCGCGCTACTGGTTCAGCAGGAGGTCTGCATTGCGAAGTCAGGATTGGTGATTCGACGATGATGATCGGCGGTGGTCCAAGTTTTGATCCGCGGCCCGCGTCAATTCACTTGTACATTTCTGATGTGGACGAAATCTATGCTCGCGCCGTTGCCGCGGGCGCAACTTCCCTCTTGGAACCATCTGATCAGGAATACAGCGAACGGTTTGCGGCCGTTAGGGACATCGGCGGTAACGAGTGGTACATAGAAAGACGCCTTGACCCAACACCGATTCCGGATCTTCACACGCTAGCTGTTTACTTCCATCCCGTTGGCGCGCCGAAGTTCATCGAGTTCCTGGAGAGGGCGTTTCGAGGCGAAGTGGTTGTGCGACATCAGTCGAACGAAGGCTTTGTCTATCACGCGAAGGTCCGGCTTGGTGACTCGATCGTTGAATTGGGCGAACCGCACGGTCAATGGCAGCCGATGCCGTCAGCGATTTATATGTATGTCGAGGACGTTGACGCAGCGTACAGGCAAGCGCTGGATGCCGGCGCTACATCGGCGCTGGAACCCACCGATCAGCCGTACGGCGATCGAAATGCGTGGGTCAATGATGAATTTGGAAATGTTTGGTACTTGTCCACGTGGAAAGGCTGAGATACGTGCGCCCGCAGTACATGTCTCTGAGGGTCACTCATACCTCAGCGCCACCAATGGATCCACTCTCGTCGCTCGTCTGGCGGGAATGACGCATGCGATTAACGCGACCAGTGACAGACTGATGGAGACCAGAAGAAACGTTGTAATGTCCGTTGGAGCCACTCCAAACAACAGGCTTGTCATGAGTCGCGTCAAGGCGTACGCGCCGATCACACCAAGCACCACACCGAGTAGTGTCAGTCGCATGAATTGGCCCAACACCAGCCGGAGAACGTCTGTAGCTCTCGCGCCCAGTGCCATCCTGATACCAATCTCTTGAGTTCGCTGAGCAACCGAATATGAAATTACACCGTAGATTCCGGATACTGCCAGCACGAGAGCGAGCGCCGCAAACAGAATCAGGATCGTCAAAGCAAACCGGCGCGTACCGACGGTATCGCCAATCAGTTCATCGATCGTTTGCACCTGATATACCGGCTGGTCCTTGTCGACCTCGCGAATCGCCGCTTGAATTGCCCCCAATGTGCTCTTCGGGTCCACACTGGTACGCACGGCGAGATTCATGCGCCGGTAGCGCCCTGCCATCTGTCCCATTGCAAAATAGATTTCGGGCTTGACGCCCTCGTCCAGCGCCGATTGAGCTGAGTCTCTGACTACGCCCTTAACCGAAAACCAGGGACTCTTCGAGTCGAAGTTGCCAAGTTTGATTCTTTTTCCGAGCGCATCCTGATTGGGCCAATAGCGGTTTGCCATTGCCTGATTCACAACTACCACCGGCGGCGCCTGAGCACCATCGTCAACAGAAAAGAACTGTCCGCCAACCAACGGGATTTGCAGCGTTGTAAAGTAATCAGCACTCACCGTACGCGTGTCGATGCTTTGCGTTTGCGCTCCGGCATTCGCGACGCTCTCGACCGTGATAGGCAATTCTTCGGTGAAAACAAACGGCATGTGTGAAGCAACGCCGGCAGATTCAATTCCGGGCAACGTCTTAACTCGATCGATTATGCTTTGAAAAAAGATCGCATTTTGAGAACCGTCTTTCGACTTCGCCGGCGAACGATTGATTCGCATTGACATGACATTCGCAGTGCTCATTCCTGGATCGATGTGGGTCAGCTTTGAAAAGCTCCGAATCATCAAACCTGCCATTACGAGCAGGATGAGCGACAAGGCGACTTCCGTAACCACGAGCACACTTTGCGCGCGTCGAGCTGGTAAACCGGCAGTTGCACGCTGACTCGCTGATTGCAGTGCCTCTCGCGTCTGTGTTCTTGATCCTTGAATCGCGGGCCAGAGGCCAAAGATGAATGCAGTTACCAGCGAAACCGCTAAGGCGAAGAGCAGTACCTGCGTGTTCATCGTGACGTCCACGCCGGTGGGAATCGTGCCGGTCGGAATCATGCTTACAAGAGCGCGTGTGCCCCACGAAGCGATTAGCAGTCCGAGCCCGCCGCCCAATAAACCCAGGACAGCACTTTCGAGAAGCATCTGACGGACAATACGTGCGCGACTCGCTCCCATCGCAGTGCGGATTGCGATTTCTTGCGAACGGCTCATCGACTTCGCAAGCAGTAAGTTCGCGATGTTGGCACAGGCGATAAGCAGCACCAGCGCGACGGCGCCCAACAATATAAAAAGAGCTTTGCGTACCGGGCCGAAATAAAATTCGGTTATCGGCTGCAAATACATTCCTCGACCCGAGTATTCCGGGTTTGTACTGACAAAATCCTGTTCGTTTGTTCGCGCAAGTTTACCGAGTGCTGCGTTTACCTGCTCGATAGTGGTGGTGGAGCTTGTGCGAGCAAGAATCGAGAAGGCGCGCGCATCTCGCCGGCCCTCCGCAAAATCGAACAGACACGGAAACCACGCTTGTGCTTCTTCAAACCTGAATTGAGGTGGCATCACGCCAATGATCGTGTAAGGCTCGTCGTCAAGCGAGACTGTTTTACCCAAGACATCTTTATCGCCACCAAAGCGTCGTTGCCAGAGTCCGTAGCTAATCACCAACACGCGCTGGCCGTTTGGACCTTGCTCCGCCGGCGCAATTGTGCGGCCGAGTAGAGGTTCAACGCCGAGCAGGTTAAAGAACTCAGTCGACACTTTGCCTGCCGCGACTCGTTCGGGCTCGTCACTGCCGGTCAGATTGCGGCTAACCGATTCGAACGCAGTCACGCGTTCGAAGACTCCGCTCTTGGCCAAGTCAACAAATTCCGGCCCTGAACTTCGAAACTGAGTCTGCGCGCCGATCTTGGGCAAACTCTGACGTACAAAGAACAGCCGTGAAGGATCTTTGTAAGGAAAAGGATTGAGCACCACGACATTGACAATGCTGAAAAGAGCGGTGCTTGCGCCGATAGCAAGGCCAAGCGTTAGAACGGCAATCAGAGTAAAGGACGGCCGCTTGCGCAGCATACGGAAACAGTAAATCAGGTTGTGCACGGCGAGACCCCTCGAGGTGGTTTTAGGCAGTAAGCCTCCGTTTCAAAGGCTGTGCCAACCACGCAAAATCAGGGATCGCGTACGAATCCACGTTGCGCGACAGTTTTCGAGTTTCACTTGCGGGACTTACAATCCCACTTTCGAACATCTGCCTGAGACTGAGGAAATCCAATGGTTGACCGCGATCAAAGCATCTCCACAGCTGTTCCATCGCTACAAAAATCGATTGCCAGAGGAGCGCTTGGTTTTAGTCTCGTGAGTCTGTGCGTATTTGCTACCGTGGCGTTTATTGAGAGGTGGATGTTCCAAACGCTCGGTGTACTCGGATCCTATCTCACCTGGATTGCGTTATTCATCCTGCTTAGTGGGGCGGTGTTTGGCTCTCTCGTGGTCGTTCGTTGGCGCCTGCCGAGTTTCTATATTCTCTTTGCTCTCGCATTTTTTTCGTATGCCGCGGCGTGGATGCTTGCTTATTTCCGTTTAGGACGGACCACCGGTGAGTTTATTGGCTCGCTTGTTGGTTCGGTGCTGATGGCCGTCGTGTTTGCTGCGGGATTCAGAACGCTAAGATCAACTCCAAAAGTTTCGGCGGTGCTCTTCGTGACGAACTGTCTCGGATACTTCTTAGGAGCGGCGCTGTTCGATTACTTCCGTAGACCCGTGGGTATGTTGTTGTTCGGAGTAGTCTACGGTCTGTTCTTCGGCGCCGGAATCGGCGCGGCTCTTCAGATGGTCCAACGTGAATCCGAGTCCAAACGCTGAGCCAATAATCAGGAACGTCGCGATAAACCCCAGGGCCTCACTCAAAACT
>DASZDV010000311.1:0-6968 GCA_035941575.1 Pyrinomonadaceae bacterium | reverse complement strand
CGGATGAAGAACCGGTCCTCGACGTCTTTGCTTTCGACGATCTCTCGCAGCACTTGCCCGCGTGTCTTCTGATTACCGTCGAGGGCGGCAATCAACGCCGCCTTGTTGCTGAGCGTGATCTCTGCGTTTTGTTCGAGTGCGTTTACGTAAGCCGAATTTGACAATCCGTTATAGCGGTTCGTGAACTCGCTGCGTTGCACAAACGAATCTGTGTACGCGGCCTTGCTGAGAAGTTCCGATTCGGGCGACTGTGCGCCGCCGACCTGCGCCATGTCCGGCACAAACTCGGCGTAGAGCGGCCGCCGATCAAAACCTACTTCGTAGAACCTGTACGCCCAGTAACCGCGCCCGCGAAACTCGTCGGAAAGGAAAAATCCTGCGGAAACGTGTACGCGATCGCAGCTCGGGTTGTCGTTTTCGCCAAACCCGCCGTTTGGACAGCCATTAAGCGTCGCCATCCAGTTCGCGAGTCCGGTCGAATCAGGCATGCGACCAAGGAAATCGATGTACTGCTGCGTTACGAAAAACTGCACGCCGTCAATCGGATTCTGCGACGACGGAGCAGCGTCGTTGTCAGCGATCGTAAAGGTAATCGTCGCCGGCGCATTTATCGTTGCTCCGGTGGCGGATGACAGAGTGATCGTGAACGTCTCAGCGCCTTCGACGTGCGCATCGTCAACGATTGGAAGAGTAAACGACTGGCTCGTCTCGCCCGGAGCGAAACGAAGCGTGCCGACTGCTGTTTCGTAGTCGCATCTTTCGGACGCCTTGCCATTCACAACAGTGCACGCTGCGAGTCCGGCGGTGTCGGCGGTTGCATAATTGACTGTCGCTGCAATACCGATGTCGCCGCTGCGATTTACGACGACCTGGGTTGAGCCGATGTTTTCAGGTACGGAAGGCGTGGTTGCGGCGAACTGCAACGTAGCGGGACCTGGTAATGCCTGCCAGTTCGGTGAGAAGTCGTAATAGATGTTGTTAGTCAGGCACTTCTGATTAGTGCCGTTGACGTTGATCGTGCAGATCTCATTTCCTTGCTGGAGAACGATGATCTGACCGTCCGGCGACCAGTCGGCATCCCGACCACCGGGGTTGAAGAGCTTCATGAGATTCGAGCCGTCGGCATTCATGACGTAAACCGAATTCGAGTTTGTTGTTGAGCGTGTCAGTAAGATCTTCGCACCGTCGGGAGACCAGTGTGGATCGGAATCGATAGTTGCACCGTCGTTTGTTTGCTCCTGCGTGGTGAGTTTTGTCTGGTTCGTACCGTCGGCGTTCATCACGAAGATTTCATTGTCGGTAGCGTAGACGAACTTCGTGCCGTCAGGTGACCAGTCGACGGAAGAGAGAAATGTTGGACTGCCGGGTAGCTGATACGAACCACTACCGTCGACGTTCGCGATCGTGACGGTTCGTATAGTCGCGGCGTTGAACTGTGAACCCGCGCCGATGAAAGCGATCTGCGTCCCGTTTGGCGACCACGCGATGTTGCGATTGAACTGGGAGATGTTCTCAGCAATCTTCATCGAACCGGTACCGTTGGCATTGATGATGCTGATCTCGTTGACGGGCGAATTACCCGCGAAGTTTGTGTATTCGTAAGCGAGCTTAGCGCCGTCTGGCGACCACGACGGCCTGCGAGCATTCAGAGGAATGTTCGGAAACAAGGTCTCGTTCGTGCCGTCGGAATTGATCTTGTAGATGCCGCTTGGCTCTGCGACTGGAGTGAACGCGCGGTCAGCGGCAAAGGCAATGATGCCGTTTAGTCTTTGCAGTATCGGAGTGCTCGCGACTGCGACGAGTGCAGTTGACGAGTTGTTGGATGTATCTGGATCAGGAAGCGGTGAGCTTGCTGACGCTGTGTTGCTGATCAGCGTTCCTGCTGTTGCCGCTGCGCTGACTTGGGCAGTTATTAGAACTACTTCCGCAGCGGCGGGCGCGAGTGAAGGGAAGACCACACTGACGTTGTTACCGCTTCCTCCGCACACGACACCACTTGTTGTCGAACACTTATTCAGGGAAAGACCTGAGGGAAGGTTGTCGGTCACAGTTACCGCCGCAGGCAGCACTCCTTTGTTTCTTACAACGAGTGAATAGGTGATCTTCGCTCCCGGCGCGGCGAGCGTTTGTGCGGCGTTCTTGGTGATCGCCAAGTCAGCGAAGTCCACCAGCGTTTCAGACGTCGCCGTGTTGTTGGCCGGGAATGAATCCGCTTCATTGAGTGTCGCTGTTGCTATGTTGACGGCGGTTCTTACTGCCGGAGGTTTGACGACAACAGTGACGGTGACGCTCACGCCGGGGTTGATTTTTCCGAGTGTACAAACGATTGGAGACGTTCCGGTGCAGGAACCGACGTTTGAGGTGGCGGACACGAAAATCGCGCCGGCAGGTATCGTGTCTGTGAGCGTGACGTTGTTTGCGGAAGTGTCGCCGTTGTTGACGACGTTGATTGTGTAAGTCAGGTTTGCACCGAAGTTCACCGGATCCGGCGAATCGATGATGCTGACGGCTACTTCGGGTGCCGGACTGAGCTTGGCAATAAACGCGTCAGTGATACCGCCGTAATTCGCCTGCAATGCATTCACGGTTGGGAGGTCAGGGGAGTCGGTCCAACCAACTACGTAAGTGTTCTGCGAAGCGTCAACTGCGATGCCCCATGCTTCTTCTTGCCCGATGCCACCAAGGAACGTCGAATACAGAAGGCTCAATCCATTTGGCGCGAATTTGGTGACGAACGCATCGGAGAAACCGCTAAGCGCCGGTTGGGGTGCGCCGAGCACTGGGAAGCTAGCTGAACCGGTCGTGCCCGCCAGATATGCGCTCCCATTACTATCGACAGCGATAGCAAAGCACTGGTCAGTACCGGTGCCGCCGAGGAAGGTGGAGTAAACGAACGCTGAGCCGGAAGGATTTATTTTTGCGAGAAACGCATCGCCGTTGAAACTGGCATTCGCCGGCTGAAAGGCGTTCGAAGTCGGGAAGTTCTGCGAAAACGTCGTACCGCCAACGTATGCGTTGCCACTTGCGTCGACGGCAATTGCGATTCCGCTGTCGCCGGCGTTGCCGCCTAGAAAAGTCGAATAGACAGCCGCGGAACCAGCGGCATTGAGTTTAGTGACGAACGCGTCACCGCCACCGCCGTTAACCGGTTGAATAGCATTGAGAGTCGGAAAATTGGTTGAGGTAGTCGACCCCGCAATGTACGCATTACCTCCCGCGTCAATCGCGATGCCGTTTGCGGAGTCGGAGGTACTGCCGCCGAAGTAGGTTGAATAAAGCTGCGACACTCCGCTTGCGCCGAGTTTTGTGACGAAGGCGTCACTTCCGCTCGATGTGCCGATATAAAGAGTTGCAGGGTGAGCCGGATCGATAAGCAGAGTATTTATGGTTGTGCCGGGATATCCAGTGGCGCTTACATTCCAGGTCGCACCGCCGTCGATTGTCTTCTGCACGGTACCTAACGCGACGATATAGATTATTGAAGCGTTGGTTGGATCGGGAGCGATGTGCTGCACACCAAAAGGGGGCAAATTGCCGGTTATACTGGTCCAACTGGCGGCGCCGTTAACACTCTTGAAGATGCCGGCGCTTGTTCCCGCGTACAACACATTCGGGTTTGTCGAATCGATCGTAATAGTGGGCACCCGGATATTACTAAACGGAAATCCGGTGTTACTCAGTGCCCAACTAGCGGCTCCGTTTGTGCTCTTGAGAACACCTCGGTTCGTAGCGGCATACAGCGTTGTCGGTGTGGTTGGATCGATTACTAGTCCAGTGACCTCGTTGATAGTGATGTTGATGACGCCAACAAAGCTTGGTGTCCAATTGGCTCCACCATCGGTCGATTTGAAGAACAAATTACTCACAGACAGGGCGTACACGGTCGTTGGAGTAATCGGGTCGACCGTTACTATTCTGGCAAAGGTAGGATTAATACCGTTGTTGATGGCCGCGAAGGTGTTTCCGGCGTCGGTGCTCTTGAACATACCGCTATTGGTCGCGGCGTAAATGATGTTGGTATTCGACGGATCGATTGCCAGCTTATTGACGAATAGCCCTGTTTGTCCGGGCGCGCTGGTCCAGTTTTGTCCATTATCCGTGCTCTTGAATACGCCAATGTTAGTGGCAGCGTAGACGATCGATGTGTTGCCGGGGCTGAATACGAGGTGGTTTACAACACTTGCTGATAAGCCCGAACCACTCGCATTCCAATTGCCGGCCGCGTTGGTAGTTTTGAAGATCGCCGTTCCTGCTCGATTTGGTTGGATCGGGTTCGTGGTTGGAAAATCGCTCGACCCGGTGTTGCCCGTAACGTATATGTTGGCAAGGTTGTCGAGAGCAACTGAGTTCGCAATATCCCCACCGGCACCACCGAGAAAGGTTGAGAAAATCGGCGCTGACCCCGCTGCATTTAATTCAAAAACGAAGGCATCGCCGCCGCCGCTATACGTCGGATGCAGCGCGCTGAACACCGGAAAGTTCGGCGAACCAGTTTGTCCCGCTACATATGCGTTGCCTGAGCCATCTACAGCGATGCTCTGAGGAAAGTCGATGCCTGCTCCGCCGATGTAAGTCGAATAGATCATTGTTGAGCCGGTCGTATTGAGCTTAGTGACGAACACGTCCGTCGCGCCGCTGTTGTTCGGTTCCATTGGAGCGGCGGTTGGAAAGTTCAATGAAGACGTATCGCCGGCGATGTAAGTGTTGCCCGCGGAATCCAGTGCGACCGAGACGCCCAGATCCTGACTGTTGCCGCCAAGGTACGTTGCGTAAGCCAATACGGGATCGATCACGAGTGGAAGGTTTCGATCGTAGTTACCGATCTTGAACCCGACCTCGCCGTTTGCTTTCACGCGATAACTCGCGGTGACCACTCGTCTTTTTCCTTTGACCTCCTGATAGGCCTTGGGCCGTTGCAGGATGATCTGGCGCGCGCCGTTTTGCCAGACGAGGTGGCCCCGACGGTTGAGTTTCAGTTTGCCTGCGCCTTCGAAGGCGAGACGAATTTGTTGGTAGCTCGCGTGTGGAGCGACGACGAAGTCATACTCGAGTTGCCGCTGATTACCGTAGTAGACCAGATCGACGCCTTTGTAGATCTGCTCATAGCGAACGCGCTCGTATGTCGCAACGTTTGTGCGCCACTTGTCTGGTTCATTGCCCACTAAATAATTGACTTTGCCTGGCAGTTGATTGACGCCCGTGATGCGCGGCGCGGGCGCCGCGCCTTCGAAATGCATCCGCAACGGAGTGGATAGACCGGTGAAGGAAAAGACTGCGCCGTTCGCTGTGAGAAATAGACCATAGCCTTTGCCGCGCGCGAGAAACAGCACCTGCGCGTCTGTCTGGCCGTGATTGGCTTCGAAGCTGAGTGGGAGTCGGGCAAAAGCGTTTCGCGCTTTTGCGGTTGTGGCCTCGTTAGCCGCAGCGTTTTCGCGGCGGTTTGTAGCCGCGTCCGACTCGTGGCTTAAGCCGATAGACGAGGCTCCGGAGTGCCGCGGGAGAACAGCAGCCATACCTAGGGCAACAAAGACCAGCAAACTCAGCACCTTCGCGGAGTTTGTACATACACGGGAGTACTTAGAGTTCATAGACGTCCTTAGTTACCCTGGAATTCGCCTCGTTCGATCAGAATCAGAGAGAGGCTGAGCCGCACAATGGATGGAGTCGTTCTGAGCCAGAACGAATATAAAGCATTTTGTGGACCAGAAAAAGTGGGTTGTGTAACAGTTTCTTCGGGCGCGTATTTAGGCGGCATTTGCGGCATTCAAACTGGCGCATGATACACTCGCGCATCACGCATTTTTGCCTGCTTGTTGTGCCCCTGTAGCTCAACGGTTAGAGCAGCAGACTCATAATCTGTTGGTTCGGGGTTCGAATCCCTGCGGGGGCACCATGATAGAAAGCAGTCGGCAGTGCGTGGCTCGACGCTCGAATGCCTGCGGGATGTCGAGCATTACGCTTGCGAGTTTCGAAGCGGAAATCTTTATTTTGGCTTGATGACAATTACCGAATCAGTATGTCCATTGGCATCATCTTCCGTAGCGGAGTTGTTCGGATCGAGTAGCCCTACACCGTCTACCAGGAACCTGTAAGTGTACTTGCCCGGTGCCAAATCAATTCGACACACCCATCCATCAGCTTCTTTCGCGCAGTAGTTCTTGGTCTGGATCCAGTCGTTGAATGATCCGTAGATAGCCACCGCGTCGGCGTCGGTGTGCCCCGCCAACTTAAAAGTTGTATTGCCGGTGAGACTGGGCGATGGCGGCGGCATCTTCTTCACCACCACGTCTCCTTGCCCAGCGTTAAGAGTGAGACCGGTGATGTTGCCTTTCTCGTCTTTAATGAAAGCTACATGCAGATCTGGAATCTCGCTGTCATAGAACCGCGTGTCGGATTCGGCGATGACCTGGCGCGCCCTCAGGGATGAAGGCTTGACCCACAGAGAATCATTCTTAACGCTTACATAGATGACGAAATCATGCGTGAACTGCGGGTCCAGTTGATATCTGCCAACGTATTTTCGCAACAGAGCGGGATCCACTTTGACTTGAGATATCGCGATTGCTTTCTTCGGAATCGAGGATTGCGCCACGCGCTTGCTGTCCCGCTCAGAAATCTTCGGCTCAGGTTTGATACCGACCAGCGCTATTAAATGACTCGCCAGCGTCCCGCGCCAATTGAACAGTCCGTGGTTCCCATTAAATTCTGTGTAGTGGACCGAGTATCCTTTACTCTGGAGCGTGTCTCTCAAATTACGGTTAGCCGCGAGAAATGTGGGTTCTATTAAATTAGCGGGCGGCGCATTGGGTTGCTGCAACATGAGATCGCGCCACCACCAGGTCCCTTCCAACAATCCGGCTTCGAACGAAAAGCGCAAAGGCAGACGGGGGCTGGCGGCGAACTGGCGGTTCACCCATTCCCACTCCTTTTCGCCATCGGGCTTCCACTTAAAATCACCCGACTGGGAA
>DASZDV010000310.1:0-4620 GCA_035941575.1 Pyrinomonadaceae bacterium | reverse complement strand
ATGAGTCGAGTCCGCTTTGGGCCACTGAGAGCAAGAGGGAATCGTTTGGCATCGCTTCCGATTCCGCATCGCGAAAGTCCCCGAGTAAGGCGAAGTAGATGTTGGGATCCTGGTTGGCGAGAAAATGGACCTCGAGTCGTTCAACAAGTTCGGTTACCTGCGACTCACCAAAGAAGATCGTAGGAACCACAACAAACGTCGCCGCATTTTGAGGAATTCCGGTGGTTGTAGCAATGCGCGGCAGCAGACGCGGCGGAAAGAAGTGGGTTAGGTCCCAGTTGACCACTGTCAGCGCTATTTCGCTGGCGGGAATGACACCAATGAGCCCGGCAACGACCACGATGGCCCAATTCGCGCCGTCCCTATATAAAGCGTTCAGCAGGAAGCCGAGTACCAGGATGGTCAAGAGTGCGAGTGTGCCGAGGTACCCGCCGGTGGCATGCCGCAACAGAAATCGGCGAAGTCGTTCAGCGAATCTCGGTCGATATCCAAAGCTCGCTTCGAGTTGTCGCAATCCTTCGTCGATCAGGTAGTAGCCGACGTGTCTCTTTGCCTGGTCGTCGGCGTTTTCATCTCGCGCTGCGAGGTTTACGGCTGCTTCGCCGATCTCGAGTTCGCTGGTGCTTGTTCTCTTGCTGATTCTTTCAACGACGTGCCGGTAACGATCGCGGGAAGCAAACTCCATTCGCGAGTAGACGCCTGTCGGATCCTTACCCAGCACCGGTTCAATCAAACTGACTTTCTCGAAGAAGTCGTTCCAGTCGAGCGTTGAAAGGAGACGCATGCTGGTGATGATGTTGCCGACCGTTACTTGCGCTCCGGCTTGGCGCTGGTGTTCGTTGTGAATGATCTGTTCGACAGTTGTGCCCTGACGTCCGAACTGCTTCTCGATCCAGTCCATGACCGGCATCACTGAAGGGTGTTGCTCACGCAGTCGCTGGATGAGTTGGACCAGGAACGTTTGCGGCAGTTCTTCTCGTTTACCGAGACGTTCACCGACGAGCGTGTTGATGGCGCCGGGTTTCTGCGAGGCGAGTTCCAGCAGCTTGTCCGCGAGCTTGTCGGCTTCTTCGCGTTCAGCGCGAGCACGCGCGATCGTCACGGCAAGGCGCCGCAAATTCTCGACCAGTGCGAGACGCAGAGTGATCGCCACCGCCCATAACTCGCCAATCGACAACGGTGAGACTATTTGATAAGCGGCAATGAAGCGCCGCAGCGTGTTGGTGTCGAGGCGCGAGTCGGTATGCGTGATCAGCGCAAGCGCGACAGCGTAAATTCGCGGGTAGCCTTTGAGATCACCGTTCGCGAGTTTCGGAAGTTCGTAGTAGTAGCTTTTCGGAAGATCGTGGCGGATCTCGCGGAGCTGTTCCTCGACGATGTGATAGTTATCTACGAGCCATTCAGCAGCGGGCGAGATCGCCCGGCCATTGCGCAGTGCTTCAACGAGTGCTTTGTACGCGGATTCGAGTATGCGTCCGTTGTCGTCGAGGCGTGGTAGAAGATCGGCGCGACCTTTTTGCGCGGCGATCTTGTGTTCTGCGGCGAGCGTTTGCGCGTACTGTTCGAGCCGCTCGACGCTGTAGAACTCACCCTGAAATGGTTTCTGATCAACGTCGCGTGCCGGTTTACCCAGAATTGAAGCCAACGATTCGAAGAACTCACCCATTAGCGTCAGGACTCGTTAAACAATCAGCGGGGTTTAGGGGGAATTTCAGAATATCACGAAGTGTGGGCTTTGTGCTTCGGCGCACGTAATGCGTCAGTAGAGGAGGCGAAAGCGCGCAGCAAAAACATAGTATACTTTCGCGCCATGCGTGTGTTGGGAATAGATCCTGGCAGTCAAACGATGGGTTGGGGCGTCGTCGAAGGTGATGGACGTCGTTACTCACTGGTCGCGTATGGTTCGGTGCGTGCGCCATCGTCATTGAAGTTTTCAGCGCGCCTGTTGCGAATGTGCAATGGACTTGAGGAAGTGATTGCTGAACATCGCCCGGATGCGTGTGCGCTTGAAGATGCGTTTCTCGCGACCAACGTGAAGGTTAGCATGAAGCTCGGGCAAGTGCGCGGCGTCGTGTTGCTGGTTGCGGAAAAAGCGGCGTTGGAGATTCATGAGTACTCGCCGCGTTTGATCAAGCAGACTGTGGTTGGTTACGGGAACGCGGAGAAGCACCAGGTGCAGGAGATGGTGCGTTTGTTGTTGTCGTTAAAGAGCGTGCCGTCACCGCACGACGCCGCAGATGCGCTGGCAGTAGCGATCTGTCATTTCCATCACGCGCCGTTTAGAGAACGAGTGGTTGCTGTCGTATAGGTCCTATTTAACCTCACACTTCGGAGAACATCATGAATCCTCACAAACACACTTTCCGGTTATTTTTGGCTTCGATCGCTGTCTTTCTATCTGCGGAGATTCTCCTCGCCAAAGGCCCAACAGGTGGTCGTCTCGCGATAGTTGTTGACGAACGACTCGCCGCCCTGCGCCGCACACCTCAGCTGAACGGCCCACTCGTGCGTCGTCTCGGTCGCGGCCGCAAGGTTGCCATAAGAGCCTCAAAAACAAACAGCGACGGCACGGTCTTCTTATTAGTTAACGTCACGACCCGCACTCACGGGTGGATTCAACGTGAAGCCCTGGCCGCACCCTCACGTTCCGGCGACGACCAGCACGTAGTCGATCTAATAAACGCCTCGATGGGTTTCGATCAAATAGCGCGGGCGCGCATCTTCCTCGACAACTTTACTCGTTCGCCGTTGCGTCCACAGGTTTTGCTCTTAATGGGCAACGCCGCCGAACAGCAGGCCGCAAAACTGTCCGGCGATGCCACCAAACGCCTCAGCGGAACCACCACCCAAGCCCCGGAATTCACGTATTTCATGAACTTTAGCGGCTTGGATCGTTACAACCGCCTCCGCGTGGGCTTTGTCTTCCATCCACCAACGAGGCGTTTTTATTACGACGGCGCCGTCTGGCGCGAACTGGTCCGGCGCTACCCAAAGTCGCCAGAATCAGCAGAAGCCAGAAAACATCTAGCCGAATTGGCTGCAATTTCGCAGTAGAATCCGCTCGCGCGGTTGTTAATAAATCGTCCCCCGCTCCGTTTACGAGGTTGGAGACGAAGGAGAACACCGTGCAGGCTGCTGCTGTAAAACCCTTGCGACTAGTGACAAACGAACCTGCGAGCGAACTCGAAAAGCTCTTCCAGACGCATCACGGCCGCGTCTTTCGCACCGCCCAACGGATCACCGGCAGCGCCGCTGATGCCGAGGACGTGTTGCAAACGGTCTTTCTGCGCCTGGTAAAAGGGCATGAGAGTTATGACTTATCGCGCAACCCGGAAGCTTACCTGTCCCGCGCCGCTATCAACGCCTCGCTTGATCTTCTAAGGAGTCGCACGCGTTCGAAATCCGTGGCGTTCGACGAAGCGGACGCTGATATCGTCGCGGGCCACGCGCGTAGTCCCGAGGCGCTCCACGCGGATCGAGAATTACAAACGCTAGTGCGGGAGGCCGTAGGTCGGCTCGGGAAGACGGCCGGTGAAATGTTCATACTCCGCTATTACGAAGGGCTGGACAACAAGGAAATAGCAGCCGCACTGGAAACCTCGCCTATGGTCGTGGGCGTCGTTCTACATCGCGCCCGTACAAAACTGAGAAAAGAGATTGGGCACTATCTGGAGAGACATCATGAAAAGCAATAGTGAAGAGATCCTCGACAAAGTTACTGCTGAGATTCGAAATGAAAAGGTTGATCCGGCAGTGGTATCAGCGGCGGCAGATCGCGTTTGGGCGCGTGTCTCCGAGGCCGCAGGTGAGACTGAATTCCAGATGCCGTCAGTCGAACACATCAAAGGTTGTTCCGACTTTCAGTCGCTGATTCCGGCATATCTGGCTGGAAAACTTTCGGAAGCGCGGTCGCTGTTACTGGTGGACCACACGCACGAGTGCATTCCGTGTCGCAGGGCGATGAACGAAGCGCGCGCACGTCGATCCGTTGTGACGAAGGCGCCGGTGCAAGCAAAACGTTATTCGCTTCAGCCGGTTGTCATGCGTTGGGGAATCGCCGCGGCGCTTGTGATTGGTTTTGGATTGCTGGCGGTGCCGTTCATCCAGCGCTACTGGCCGTATGGTGAATTCGAAGCGACTGTACAAGCAGCGGAAGGGCAAGTGTTCCAGGTTGCTGACACACAAACAGCATCAGTTACTACAGGCGCGAAATTGCAGAAGGGCGAAAGAGTTCGCACGGCGAAAGACGCGCACGCTGTAGTGCGTTTGGGCGACGGTTCGCTTATCGAAATGAAGGAACGTTCCGAGCTGTACCTGACTAAGAACGGGCAGGGAACGACGATCCATCTCGATCGCGGCAGTATTGTTGTCGAGGCAGCGAAGCAGAAAGACGGGAAGCTGTTTGTTGAGAGTGGTGATTCACTGGTTTCGGTGACGGGAACAATCTTTTCAGTCAACAACGGCACGAAGGGTTCGCGTGTATCTGTAATCGAAGGTGAAGTAAGTCTCAACCACGCTGGTGCCGATCGCGTGCTGCGTCCGGGCGAACAAGCGACGACGAGTGCGGCAATCGCGACCATTCCGGTCAAGGACGAAGTGGCGTGGAGCAAGAATGCGAAT
>DASZDV010000309.1:0-5205 GCA_035941575.1 Pyrinomonadaceae bacterium | reverse complement strand
AAGATTGGACTGGACCAAACTTTCCGCGCTTTCTCATTATCGAGATTCAACACGCAAACCCTTACTACGACGACTCCTACGCAGTGAACTCCGCGAACCTTGGTCCATACGGCGATGCGATCACTTACGAACTAATTCCGGAGATCGAAAAACGTTTTCGCGGCATCGGCAAAGGCTGGGCGCGTTTTCTCTACGGCGGATCCACCGGCGGTTGGGAAGCGATGGCGGCGCAGGTGTTCTATCCGGATGAGTACAACGGCAGTTGGGCTGCCTGTCCGGACCCGATCGACTTTCGTGCTTACACAGTCGTCAACATCTACGAACACGACAACGCCTACTACGCCGATTCGAAATGGAAGCGAATGCCGCGTCCGGGCAAACGCAACTACCTCGGCGAATTGTCAGCGACAGTCGAAGATATGAATCACATGGAACTCGCGCTTGGCACGAATAGTCGATCGGGCGGGCAGTGGGACATTTGGCAAGCGGTTTACTCTCCCGCCGGTAGCGACGGCTACCCCAAACCGATTTGGGACAAGTTGACTGGAAAGATCGATCGTTCGGTGGCTGAATACTGGCGTGAGAATTACGATCTCGGCTACATCCTCGATCGCGATTGGGCCAAACTTGGTCCAAAGCTCGCAGGCAAGCTCAACATCTACGTCGGCGAAGCGGATAACTACTTTCTGAACAATGCGGTCTACCTCGTTGAAGACTTTCTCAAGACGACGAAGAACCCTGCGTTCGGCGGAGAGATCGATTACGAGCCGCGCGCCGAGCATTGCTGGAACGGCGATCACACACGGCCCAATGCGATCTCGCGTTTGCGTTATCACCAGTTCTTCGCGCCGAAGATTGTTGAGAGGATCACGAAGAGCGCGCCGCCGGGAGCCGATCTGAAGAGCTGGCGTTATTAGCCACAGATTACACGGATTTTAAACCCTTCATGATGGAGGCATGAATTTCGAGAATGCCGTTCGCTTGTTCCGCGTTCGGTGTGAGCGACCAGTCGCCGTGATCCCAGGTGCCACCGAGAATGATTCCGTCGCGTCGCGGGAACATGTAGCCGCTGCTCAAATAGCAATAGTCAATCTCCGGTTGCGGCAACAGGACCTCGAGTTGGCCGCGCACCGGAATCAGTTCTTCATCGTCAAATAGTTCACGCGAACCGAGACCCGTGCAGTTAAACACCACCGTCTCCGGCAAGCGCGCAATCTCGCGACGACTGCGAAACTCCTTCACGACCACCCTCCCGCCCGCGACATAAAAATCGCGTAACAAAGCGTTGAGATAGATCGAAGGTTCGATGAGCATCGTCGAATACTGCCGCACGAACGGAAAACCGAAGTAGTGTTCCGGATCGCGATGAATCGCACGTGCGGGATAGAGTGCATCGCCGCCCGGCAACTCGCGCTGGAGCGACATCTCGTTCCGCGACAGCTCAAACGTGTCGATCCAGCGCACGCCGTATTCTGGTCCAACGAGTAGTTGAAACGCGCGATTCGAGATCTGGCACGCCTGGCGAAATTGATCGTTCCACTTGCCGGTAACCTGGTCCGGTTCGTAAACAGACGTTGGCGACCACGAGGCACCGGCGATGTTTGAAGTCGTGTCGGGCGGCAGATGTTTCGCGTAGATCGTCACCGTGCCTGGACCATTTTGAAAACGGCGTTGCAGTAAGCGCGCAGTCGAGAGGCCGCTGACGCCGCAACCGAGAACAGCGAAACGTTGCGGACGCGCGCGATTCGTTGTCACAAAGTCTCGCGCGAGATCAACGGCGAGAGACGCAGTGCCCCACGAGAGCGTAACGCCACCGCCGCCGTGTCCGTAGTTATGGACCAGCAGCTTGTTGCCAAACTTTTCCGCGTCGACGACGAAGCCGCTCGGTCGATACGGTCTTAAACCAACCACCTCACGAATAATCCGATCGCGCGAAACCTTCACCGGCGCAAAGCGGCGCTGCGCATCGACAGCTTCCGACCGCATCGAACCGGCACCTTCGCCGCGCATCACATCGGCGGCGCCGGAGAACGCCGGTCGCGCGCTAACCAACAACGCACTCGCCGCCACCGCTCCGCGCAAAAAATCACGACGATTAAACGAGTTACTCACAGGGACGAACTTTAGCGTAATCTGTGGCTCATGTCTTCTGCTTTTCCCGAATGGCTGGTGCCGATGGCTGCGACGCTCACACAGGAGCGTTTCACCGGTCCGGAGTGGCTCTTCGAACGCAAGTTCGACGGCATTCGTCTGCTCGCGTTTAAGAAGGGAAGCGATGTCCAGTTGTTTTCACGCAATCACCTGCCACAGCACATGCCTGCGATCACCGAGGCCATCCGTCAACTTCCACACGACGAACTAATACTCGACGGCGAAACAACATGGCCCGGCGGCACGGTGAGCTACCACGTGTTTGACGTGATGTGGATTGACGGCCGTGACCTGCGCCAGTTACCACTCGAGGAACGCCTCGAAATACTGAGGCAGTTACCGTTCACTGGACCACTCAAGCGAGTTGAACCGGTCACTGACACGTCGCCGTGGGAACGCGCGCAACAGGACGGCTGGGAAGGAGTGATCGCAAAACGTCGCGACTCGCCATACGAACATCGCCGTTCGCCGCACTGGTTAAAGATGAAGTGCGAACTGTCGCAGAACTTCATCGTCGGCGGATTTACAGATCCCCAGGGAAAACGCGTTGGCCTCGGCGCACTGCTCGTCGGTTACTACGAAGGCAACGATTTCGTATTCGCCGGAAAGATCGGTACGGGCTTCGACACTAAGCTGCTGCTCGACCTACGCGCCAAACTCGATCGACTGGAAATCTCTACAGCGCCGTTCACGAAAGCGGTTGGTCTCCCGCGTTTGCGAAGACACTGGGTGAAACCAGAGATTGTCGTGAAGGTTGGTTTTATTGAATGGACCAACCACGGCAAGCTGCGCCATCCGCGCTTGTTGGGTGTCGAACCACAGATGACACAGATCTAGCATGCACATCACACACCCGGAAAAGATTCTTTTTCCCGAGGACGGCATCACCAAAGGCGAACTTGCGTCTTACTACGAAGCGATCGCTCCTTTAATGTTGCCGCACGTGCGACGGCGTCCGATCACAATGGAACGTTTCCATCGCGGCATAGCAGCCCCAGGTTTCTTTCAGAAAGACGTGTCGAAGGGATTTCCGGAGTGGCTCGAACGAGTCGAGGTTCCAAAACACGGCGGCACGTTGCATCACCCAATCGCGAACGACAAACGCTCGCTGCTCTGGCTCGCAAACCAGAACAGCATCACTATTCACGTCTGGCCCTCACGCACACCGAATCTTTATCACCCGGACATTTGTGTTTTCGATCTCGATCCCATGAAAGAAGACGAACTCGATTCGTTACGTACAGCCGCGCTTCAAGTGCGCGATCTTCTTGCCGAGCTTGGTTTGCCGTCGTGGATCAAGACGTCAGGATCGAAAGGGTTTCATATCGCCGTTCCGCTGGATGGCAAAGCAGATTTCGGAACGGTCGCGCGTTTTGCACATCGGGTGGGAAGGATTCTGGTTGAACGCGACCCGCAGCATCTGACGCAGGAGTTCAGCAAAGTGGATCGCGGCGGGCGTATTCTGGTTGATACAGGTCGCAACGGTTACAGCGCGACGTTCGCTGCTGCTTACACTGTGCGCGCAAAACCAGGCGCGCCGATCTCAGCTCCTTGCAGTTGGGAAGAAGTCGAACGCGGCGACGTTTACCCGAAGAGTTTCACTCTGCGATCGATGGCCGCGCGCGTTGCGGACGTTGGTGATCTGTGGGCTGGTCTGCTCAGAAGCAAACGTTCATTACGAAAAGCGGTTAAGTCACTTGGTCCATAACGGCAGCAGAATGTGTGACGCCTGGCGGCCGGAACGATAGATTCGTTGGGTAGCTTTCTGAAAATCTGATTCCCTCGCATTGAAGATGTTTGGAACAAAGCGCTGCGGATTGCGATCGATTACCGGAAACCAGGTACTCTGAACCTGGACCATAATGCGATGGCCTTTTAGAAAAACGTGATCGTTAGCCGGAAAACCGATTTCGTAAGAAACAACCGCGTTCGGCACAACCGGCTCGGGTTTCTCAAAACTATTTCGATAACGCCCGCGCAATACATCGCCCGCAACCATCAACTGAAAGCCGCCCATCTTTGGATCCCGTTCGTACTTCTCTGGATACACGTCGATCAACTTAACGATCCAGTCAGAATCGGTGCCTGTAGTTGAAGCGAAGAGCTTCGCGAGAACCTTGCCTGAGACCACGATGTCACTTTCGAGTGGCTCGGTGGACCACGTGAGTACGTCGGGGCGGTGATCTACAAAACGCTGGTCTTCGACAAGCCACGTGGTCCAGCCCGTTCGCAACTCTATCGGTCGCGCGCGATAAGGAACCGGATTCGCCGGGTCGGAAACGTAACTGTCAAACGCGTTGACACCTGCCGGCGGCGCATTGAAAGACAGTTTGCCGTTCGGGTGGAAATACAGAGCACGCGGCGTGGCTGACTTAGGCGGCCATGCATCGTGACGTTGCCAACTATTCAGGCCAGTGCGAAACGTGAGCGCTTCCGGAAAATCGGGAGTGCCTTTTCCCTTCAAGTGGTAAGCAAGGAAACGGGCGAGGACCTTTTGGCGGTAATACTCCGCGGTCTTGCTGCCGAAATCGATCTTTCCGAGCTTCTGGCCGTCTCCACGCGACCAGCCGCCGTGGTTCCATGGTCCAACGACCAAAAAGTTCTTGTTCTCCGTGTCGTGCCGTTCAAGTAGTTCATAGATCTTGATTGGGCCATAGAAGTCTTCCTGGTCCCACCAACCAGCGACATTCAGAATCGGCACGGTGACGCGATTCAGCCAAGGTGCGAATCCTTGTCGTTTCCAGAACGCGTCGTAGTTCGGATGGTTTAGGAAGTCCTCCCATGTCGGTAGTTTGTTCTTAAGTATCTTGGCGTTGACATTCGCTAACGAGCCAAGCGCGAGATACCAGTCGTAAGTATCGTAGCGGTCGATAACAGCAGAGACATCGGCGATCTCTTTCGACGACTCCATCATGTACGCGTATTCAAAACCGTAACTCAAACGGAACGCGCCGTTGTGATGGAAGTCGTCGCCAATCCACATGTCGGCAGGCGATGCTTGTTCGACTGCCGCTTTCAATGCCGGATGCGGATCGAGTGTGCCCATGACGGTGA
>DASZDV010000308.1:0-5292 GCA_035941575.1 Pyrinomonadaceae bacterium | reverse complement strand
AACGTTTGCGCACTGTGTTGAGTGGAAGGCGCATCGACGGAGTGGGTTCGGTAACGGTGAGTATGGGCGTCGCCAGTTGTCCTGAGAGCGCTACGTCCGAGAGAGCTTTGTACTCAGCCAGCGACAGCGCGCTTTACGTTTCTAAGAACTCCGGACGTGACCAGGTCTCAGTGGCGCCACCACTTCAGGAAAAACTACCGGGCGTTTGAATTCGCGAGCGCCGCGCGCGTTTGAATTCGCGAGCACTGAGCGACACGGAACACAGCCACATGAGCGCCGAAGGCGCGGCAGAGGGTAGCCAGGGGCGAGCGCGAAGCGCCGCCCCTGGGATTCGTAAAAAAAAGACGAGGCCTGAAAGGCCGACAGAAAAACCCGATCCAACTAACGATGCAACCTGACTCACTGGGCCATTGGGGTAAATACGGCGGGCGCTTCGTGCCCGAAACACTGATGGCGCCTCTCGAACAACTAACCGACGCCTACCTCGCGAGCCGCGACGATAACTCCTTTCAATCCGAACTCCACGATCTACTTCAAAACTACGCAGGCCGGCCGACGCCACTCTTTCACGCCGCACACCTAACCGAACATTGCGGCGGCGCTAAGATCTACCTGAAGCGCGAAGATCTTCTTCACACCGGCGCACACAAAATCAACAACACAATCGGCCAGGTATTACTCGCGCGTCGCATGAACAAGCGCCGCATCGTCGCCGAAACCGGCGCCGGTCAGCACGGCGTTGCAACCGCGACAGTCTGCGCGTTGTTCGGACTCGATTGCGTAGTCTACATGGGCGCCGAAGACATGCGGCGGCAGGCCTTGAACGTATTTCGCATGCAGTTGTTAGGCGCGGAAGTGCGGGAAGTAAACGCCGGCTCGCGGACATTGAAAGACGCGATCAACGAAGCGCTGCGCGATTGGGTGACAAACGTTGCTGACACTTACTACCTGCTGGGCAGCGCGCTTGGACCACATCCGTACCCGTTGATGGTGCGCGATTTTCAAAGCGTAATCGGACGCGAGGCGCGTGCTCAGATTCTTGAGCGCGAAGCGCGATTGCCGGATGTTCTGGTTGCGTGCGTAGGTGGCGGGTCTAATTCGATCGGCTTGTTTCATCCGTTTCTGAACGATGACACAGTGCGGATGATCGGCGTCGAGGCGGGTGGCCGTGGCAATGAGTTGGGTCAGCATGCGGCGCGATTCAACGCTGCCGGCGGGGGACGACCGGGCGTGTTGCAGGGCACTATGAGTTACGTTCTACAGGACCAACATGGACAGGTCGCGACGACTCACTCCGTCTCGGCAGGTTTGGATTATCCGTCGATTGGTCCGGAGCATGCGTTCCTGCATGATCAAGGTCGCGTCGAATACAGTTCTGTTTCGGATCAGGAAGCGCTAGATGCGTTTCAACTCCTGTCGAAGCTTGAAGGGATCATTCCAGCGTTGGAATCCGCGCATGCCGTTGCGCATGCGGTGAAGGTTGCGCGCGAGCTGCGGAGCAATCAGATTGTTTTGGTGAATCTTTCGGGTCGCGGCGATAAAGACATTAACTCCGTACGCGAACAGTTGGAGTCGTAAACGCGTGGGACGGATTGAGGCAGCTTTCAATGAGTTGAAACGGCGCGGAAAGAAGGGGTTTATACCGTTCATCACGGCAGGCGATCCCGATCTCCAAACTACGGACGAGCTCTTGGTTGAGTTGTCGCAGGCCGGTGCGACGGTTATTGAGTTGGGTGTGCCGTTTAGCGATCCCATGGCTGACGGGCCCGTGATTCAACGTTCGTCGGAGAGGGCGCTAAAGCACGGCTTTGGGGTCGAGGATTTGCTCGAAGTGGTCGCCAGCGTACGTGCGCAAAGCGAAACACCAATCATTCTTTTTAGCTACTTCAACCCGCTGCTTCAGTTTGGATTAGAGCGACTTGGTAAAGAAGCGAAGGCGGCTGGTGTTGACGGTGTGCTGGTGACGGATTTGAGTCCTGAGGAGTCGAGTGAGTTTGAACGTGAGTTGCGCGCGAACGATCTAGACATGATCTTCCTCATCGCACCCACCTCAACTGACAAACGATTAGAACTCGTCGCTGAACATGCGCGAGGTTTCATTTACGCCGTCTCGCGTGCCGGCGTGACGGGCGTTCAGACCAGCGTCAGTGACGAAGCCGAAAAGCTTGTGAACCGTATGCGCGCGTTTTCGTCACTGCCGATCGCGGTTGGGTTTGGTATTTCAACTCCTGAGCAGGTCAAGGACGTAAATCGTTACGCCGATGCGGTTGTGATTGGATCGGCTATCGTTTCCGAAATAGAGCGACTGCAAGGAGCGACGACCGACTTAGGGCGGCAAATTGGAAACTTTTCGAAAACTTTAACTTCATACGATGATTAACCCAGGCACACCTATTCTCATCGTCCTACACACTCCTCGAGAAAAATATTGGGGCATACTCGACGAAATTAATGGCGCTGGAGTATTCTTGCGCGGTCTCGACTTGAACGCGTTTGATGAATGGATTCGGTCCGTCATTCATAAAGAGCCTTTCATCGGTTTGGGGTCAATGTTCTTTCCGATGTGGCGCGTCGAACGTGTAGCAAAGGACGAATCGGTTGGTGGTGTGATGTCGCTTTGCGAGCAAGCCGAGCAGCGGACGGGTTTGAGTATTGATGAGTTGCTGAACAATAACGACGGTCCATTAACTTGAGAATCTCGAACTTGTCCCGGAGCGCGCTTCTCACAGATATCCGAAAGGCGCAGAGAGGGCTGCGACGGCGCGCGGGAAGCCGGTTTTTCCGAAACCTCACCCTCTGAAAAAACTGAAAAAATGCTTGTTGCAAGCGTGAAACACTGTTCCATTCTCGCTCTCCCTGTGCTATGCTCTCCACTCACTGGCGAGCTTTTGGCCTATACGACTGCGAGAAGAGGAGCGGAAGAAAGAGATGTATGCCATGGCTGATGACCGGATGACTGCAGATCGCGGCAGAGCAGTAGAAGCCGCACTGGCGAATATTGAAAAGAAGTTTGGCAAAGGATCGATTATGCGTCTCGGCGAGCGCGACGTGTCGGACATACCCGCAATCTCAACCACGTCTCTTAGTCTGGACGCCGCGATTGGTGTAGGCGGCGTGCCGCGCGGACGTATCGTGGAGATTTATGGACCTGAGAGTTCAGGTAAAACTACGCTCGCCCTTCACATTGTGGCTGAGGCCCAGAGAGCAGGCGGCGTCGCGGCTTACATCGACGCCGAGCATGCGATGGATGCCGACTACGCGCAAAAACTCGGCGTGGACATCGACCAGTTACTGATTTCGCAGCCGGATTCAGGCGAGCAGGCACTCGAAATCGCTGAAGCGCTGGTCCGCTCGAATGGAGTTGACGTGATCGTTGTCGACTCAGTGGCGGCATTGGTGCCACGCGCCGAACTCGACGGTGAGATGGGTGATTCGTTGCCTGGCTTGCAAGCGCGTTTGATGTCGCAGGCGCTGCGCAAACTCACCGCGATCGTCGCGCAGTCAAACACCTGTTTCATTTTCATCAACCAGATTCGCGAGAAAATTGGCGTGATGTTTGGTAACCCGGAAACGACTACCGGTGGCCGCGCGCTCAAGTTCTACTCGTCTTTGCGCCTGGATATCCGTCGCATCGGCGCGATCAAAGACGGCGATCGGGTCGCCGGTAATCGCACGAAAGTTAAGTGGCGAAGAACAAAGTTGCGCCGCCTTTCCGCGAGTGTGAGTTTGACATCATGTACGGCGAAGGCATATCGCGCGAGGGTGATCTGCTCGATCTCGCCGTTGCCCAGCGAGCGGTGGAAAAGAGTGGCGCCTGGTTTTCGTTCAAAGGCGAACGGCTTGGTCAGGGTCGCGAGAATGCCAAACAGGCGTTGAAGGAGAATCCGGAAGTCCTGAAACGAATCGAAAGAGAAGTGAAATTGAAGTTGGGAATCCCGGTTCGTGAAGAAGCGGAACCTGCGAACGCCAAAGCGGCTTCGGCCACCGACAAGAAGTAAACTTTTTGACTAAATAATTGAGCGCTCGGCGAGGATGATTTATGCTCGCCGAGCGTTCTCTTTGTGGTCTATGTCATCGATCCTCGTAAAAAACGGCACGCTAGTCACGATGGACTCCGCGAATAACATCATCCGCGGCGACCTCTTGATGGTGCATGGACGCATTACTGAACTCGGAGTCACAGATCAAACCGCGGATATTGTTATCGACGCGGGTGGCTGCGTTGTAATACCCGGCTTCGTTCAGACACACATTCATCTTTGCCAAACACTCTTTCGTGGCGCCGCTGACGATCTCGCGCTGATCGACTGGTTGAAGAAACGCGTGTGGCCCATGGAGGCCGCGCATTCGGCTGCTTCCATTACCGCATCGGCTCGCTTGGGAATCGCCGAACTCATCAAAGGCGGTAGTACGTGCGCTCTGACAATGGAAACCGTGAATCACACCGAGCAGGTGTTTAGAGTTGTTGAGGAGAGTGGTTTCCGAGCGACAGTCGGGAAGTGCATGATGGACAAAGGCGATGAAGTGCCAAAGCCTTTGCAGGAGCAAACCGCGCAATCGATCGAAGATTCGCTTGCGCTACTCGAGCGATGGAACGGTAAGGCCGATGGCCGGATCCGCTATTGCTTCGCACCGCGTTTTGCGATCAGTTGCACGCGAGAGTTGCTGGAGAGAGTGGCTGAACTGGCGCGGGAACGTGGCGTGATGATTCATACTCACGCGTCGGAGAATCGCACCGAGTGCGCGATGATTGAAGCGGAGACCGGTTTACGTAACATCAACTATCTCGACAGTGTCGGCGTCACGGGACGTCACGTTGCGCTGGCCCACTGTGTTCATCTTAACAACGAAGAGATCCGGATCCTCAAGACGACCAAAACCAATGTGGCCCACTGCCCCTCGTCAAACCTGAAGCTTGGCTCGGGAATCGCACCGGTCACGACATTGTTGGAGGAGGGAATCTCGGTGTCGTTGGGAGCGGATGGTGCGGCGTGTAATAACCGGCTCGACATGTTTACCGAAATGCGCACGTGCGCGCTTCTTCAGAAGGCGCTTCATGGACCAGAGGTGCTCGCTGCGAACCGTGTGTTGCGAATGGCGACGATCGACGGCGCGCGAGCATTAGGTTTGGAAGGTGAAATTGGGAGTCTGGAGGTTGGAAAGCGCGCTGATGTGGCGGTGGTCAGGTTGGGACAGCTTCATACGGCGCCCGAGGCCGATGTGGTGTCGTCGCTTGTGTATGCCGCTGAGGCGAGTGATGTTCAAAGTGTGATTATCGACGGTCGGGTAGTC
>DASZDV010000307.1:0-3400 GCA_035941575.1 Pyrinomonadaceae bacterium | reverse complement strand
CAAGCCGTTGTCAGGGAGTATCGACAACCGGTTAGTGACGGTCCAGGGTGATGAGTCGTCGCAACGACGCGAGGCTGGCATGAATTCGGTTTCTGCGGATTACTTTCAAACTCTCTCGATCCAAATCATACGCGGAAGGGCGTTTGACTCAGAAGAAGTTCATTCGCGCGCACCGGTTGTCGTTGTTAGTGAAACCACAGCGAACCAGTTCTGGCCCGGGCAAGATCCGTTAGGTCAACAAATCGGTATCGAAGATCAGACACTTGATGCACACTACAATCAATATGGGGTAATCGGCATCGCCCGCGACACTCGCAGCCGCCACGTCTGGCAAAAGGATGGACCATTTATCTACTTGCCGGCGACTGATACGAAGAGTCGTTATCTTCTCGTGCAAACCAGAACTAACTCTGCCCCAACGATGTCAACCGTCCGCAGTCTGGCTGCAGCGATCGATCCTGCGCTGCGCATTTCCGTTCAGCGGCTCGACGAGAGTCTTAGCGTTCAAACAGTTCCGTTTCGGGCGCTGGCGTGGGTGTCTGGCGCGCTCGGCATGTTGGCGCTGGTGTTGGCATCGCTGGGACTGTATGGCGTAACGTCTTTCCTTGTCGCGCGACGTACACACGAGATTGGGATTCGAATCGCGCTCGGTGCTCGCCGCCGCGATGTTGTCGGATTGTTCTTGCGCGGAGGATTGAGATTAACGGCGATTGGCATCGTATTGGGGCTTGCGGGCGGAGTGGCGTTATCGCGCCTACTCGTCTCCGTACTGGTAGACTTGAATCCTGCGGATCCGTTCGTTTTCGGTTTCGTCGTGTTGTTTTTGTTTGCAGTCGCGCTGGTGGCGATCCTTGCAGCGACGCGTCGTGCGACGAAAGTCGATCCAATAGTCGCGCTTCGTTACGAGTAAATCACGCCTAGGTGACTGAGAAAACTTCGTTTAAGTTTCTATGCGAATAGTTGTTTTTGGAACAGGTGGCGTAGGTGGATACTTCGGCGGCCGGTTGGCACAAGCCGGCGAGGATGTCACTTTTATCGCCCGTGGCGACCACTTACAAGCGATTAAAACGGCGGGTTTGAAAGTCGATAGTCCGAATAACAACTTCGTAATCCATCCGGCAAAAGCAACCGATGATGTCGGCGCCGTTGGGGAGACGGATCTAGTGATTCTTGGCGTGAAAGCGTGGCAGGTGCCCGAGGCCGCGCGCGCGATCAAACCGATTGCCGGCTTACATACGACAGTGCTTCCCTTGCAAAATGGCGTCGATGCTGTACCGCAACTCGTTGCTGTGCTGGGTACCGGCAACGTCATCGGAGGACTCTGCAAGATCGTCAGCTTTGTCGTCGAGCCCGGTCACATTCGACACGCTGGTTTCACGCCTTCAACAGTTATTGGCGAGCTCGACAATAGACAAACACCTCGCATCGCCAGGATCGAGCAGACGTTCAAAGCCGCCGATTTGGAAATAACCGTCGCGAAAGATATTCAAGTTGCACTCTGGATGAAATTCCTTTTCATCGCGTCCTTTAGTGGGGTTGGCGCGGTGGCAAACGCGCCGGCCGAAGTTATTCGGACGGATCCGAAGTGGCGCGCGCAAATGCTCGCAGCGATGGAAGAAATCTATGCGCTGGCCCATGCGTACGAAATTGACTTGCCATCAGATTCCATCGACACCGTGATGGCTAGCGTTGACGCATTACCTGAAGACGCGACGAGTTCCATGCAACGTGACATTGCTGCGGGAAAACCTTCGGAACTTGAATCGCAGAATGGAGCGATCGTGCGGATGGCGCGCGAGCGTGGCGTTGCGGTTCCGACACACGAGCTTATCTACCAAACATTGAAACCGTTGGAAGAGAAAGCACGCGCCGAGTTTTCTTAGGCACTACCGAATTATCCCAACTTCCAGAGGCCAGCGTCTTGCTGTCTGGCGCAAACGCGAGCGCCGCGCAAACTCTCATGTTTGTTTTTCACCCTGATCGACCATAGTGGCCACGAGATGGTCCAATGCTACGGCCGGGTCGTGGGATCTGCCCGTGTGGACTGGAGAAGTTTGAATAACGGTGCTGCGGGGTGCGACGAGCCAGTGAAAACGTTGGCGCTGCGGTAGTTGACCGATGGATCCGGCGTCGTCGCCCCCGCGACAGATAATTGGAATTGTTGCTAAGTGGTTTTTAACCTGGTCCAGATCGATGGTTGGATCGAGTGCGAGGAGTCGCGACTCATTGAGCTTGATGCGTGCTTCGAGGAAGGAGAGATCAGGACACGAGAGTATTACGCCCGCATTGATAAATTCCTCGCGGTCCACCTTAGGTACGACGCGAATGACAGCGTAGTCATACCTGAACTTGGGCACGAATGGCCTCCTGGACGAAGTTGCGAGGCGCCTCGAGACGCCTGGTTAAGTAGTCGACGTATGCATGTCTGTTTGCTACGGGTGTAGGGAAGAGTGAACTGTCTTTCATCCAGTCGTCGGGTACTTCGTTCACAACTCCTTCTATTACGTCTTTAGTCATCAGCGCTGTCATTGCCGCATCTGCTTTGTCGATCTCCGTTGCTAACGCGAGCAGGATGTGTTCCCTGATTCGTGTGAACGGATCTGTGATGCGCCGGTCCATGTCGGTCCACGCATGATGAAAGTACAGGGCCGCGCCGTGGTCGATCAACCACAGGTTCCGGTGCCACATTAACAGATTTGCGTTTCGCGGTGTGCGATCGACGTTTGTGACGTACGCGTCGAACCAAACGATGCGAGAAGCGAGATTGGGATCAAGTTTGTCTGCGACGGGATCAAACATCACCGAACCTGGCAGGTAATCAAGTCCGAGGTTCAGTCCACCACTCGCACGAATCAGGTCTTGAATTTCGGGATCGGGTTCGGTTTTCGCGATCTCCGGATCGAGATTCACAAAGACCAACTCCGGCACTCTGAATCCGGCTGCCCTCGCCAACTCTCCCGCAATCAACTCCGCGACGAGCGCCTTCACCCCCTGCCCCGCGCCACGAAACTTGAGCACATACATCCCATCATCATCCGCCTCGATAATGGCCGGCAGCGACCCACCCTCGCGTAGCGGCGTAACATATCGTGCGGCGTTTACAGTTCGCATTTCGGTTTATCCGAGCGGCGTTTAATGGCGACCAAGTTCGGCCAGCACGTCATCAATACTCTTACTCTGCCAGAACTTGAGCATGTTGTCTGTGGTTGTTAGAGTGCGGGAGTTCATCCGATCGATGTACAACGTGCCGTTCAGGTGGTCGATCTCGTGCTGAAGAATGCGTGCGTACCAGCCGCGCGCGTTGATCGTTACTTCTTCACCGCGTTCATTTAAACATTCAACGCGAACGTTTAGTGCGCGGTCCACGAGTGCCTGGTAACCTTCCACGCTAAGACAGCCT
>DASZDV010000306.1:0-3148 GCA_035941575.1 Pyrinomonadaceae bacterium | reverse complement strand
GCGCGATCTATACCTTGACCGAAACGGGAATTCTGAATCGGTTCGACGCAAAGACCGGAAAACAGACCTACAAGACGCGAATCGATCCTGCGGCAACGGCGTTCACGACTTCGCCCTGGGCGTATAACGGCAAACTATTCTGCCTCAGTGAAGAAGGACAGACGTTCGTGGTGAACACAGGCGAGCAGTTCCAGTTATCGCATGTGAACGAACTCGACGACTTTGCGCAGGCGTCGCCCGCGTTGGTCGACGAGCGCTTGCTGATCCGCACGGAACACCGGCTTTACTCAATCCGCCGCAAGAGCTAACGAGCGTGCCGAAAGATTCCGAAGCCGGCAAAGCGTTGATCGCGGCGTGGCACACAAACCACCGCGTCACGATGTATCTCATCGAAAACCTGCCGCCGGAGTTGTGGGCCACGAACGTGCCGGGCGCTCCTCGCCGTACAGTGCGCAACATCGCAGCGCACATTCACAATACAAGATGCATGTGGATCAAGATGCTGGGCGCACGGCACGGAGTCGAGGTTCCACGAACGGTAAACGGCCGCTCCGTTCAACCAAAAGAATTGTTGCGGGCGCTCAAGCACAGCAGCGAAGGCATGATCGCGTTGATCCGGCTCGGCGTCGCGAACGGCGGCGCCGTTCCTCCAGCCGCGTGGCAAAACTTTCCCACCGACATGATCCACTTTCTAAACTACTTCGTGGCCCACGAGGCACACCATCGTGGTCAACTCTGCATGGTCGCTCGCCAGTTAGGTCATCGACTGCCCAAAGAAGTAACCGAAGGACTGTGGCAATGGAAGAAACGATCGCGAGAGTGAAGGCCGTTAGATGCCAACACGTTTCACTAACTCTTCAAACCGCGGATCCGACCGAATCCCATCAAACACAGGATCGACTCTCAACGTAGGAATACTCGGATGTTTCAAGTCCGCTGCTCTGTTGAGCCACACAAACGCCTCGTCAAGCTCACCGAGATGAACAAGCGTCATGCCCATCAAAACGGCGTAACTATAATCCTGTCTCTGTGACGTTTTCAGAAGGCCCCGCACTCTTTCGAACATTCCTTTCTCGCCAGACTTTGAGTACGCGTTTCGAATTTCAGACTCAAACCTCGCTCGTTCTTCTTTTGAGTAGCCGTTGAAGACGCCGGTCACGAGATATGGGATCGACTCCTCAATCTTCTGCTCCTGATACAGCGTGTTGAAAAGGAAGATATTTGTAAGCACGAACTCCGGATTAAACTGCAACGCATCTTTCAACTGTTTTGCCGCCAAAGCAAACTGGCGTGAAAAGTATGCTGTCATTCCAACTCGCACGTTGATAACAAGCGACAGCGGATCCAGCTCCTGTGCTCGACGAATCTCTGTTTGGGCTTCCGCGAGGCGGCCCACCGGAATCAGATACTCCGAGTACCATTGATGTCCGGTCGCATAATTGGGGTTAAGCTCGAGTCCACGTTTGTATTCTGATTCGACGTCCTTCCAGTCCCACAACGACTGCTTCACACTTGCGAGCGAGATGTGTGCTTCCGCAAGCGAGTTGTCGAGTTCAAGTGCTTTCAGCGACGCGGCTTTTGCCTTCATCAGCGACTCATCGAAAGGCGCATTCGCAAACTGAGGGAGCAGCGCATATGCGTCCGCCACTCCGGCGTATGCGAGCGCGTAAGCTGGATCAAGCGCAATGGCTTCGTTGAAGTATTCGATGGACCGCTTGAGCCCGTCACCGGTTCTCTTGTTCCACTCGTAACGGCCTTTTAAGTATGTGCGGTACGCGTCGATGTTCGCGGTGTAACGTTTTGCTAACCGGTCGCGGTCTTCATTGCTGAGACGAACGCGCAGTTTCTCCACGACCTCGCGCGCGATCTCTTCCTGTAGTGAAAGCAGATCGGTGGATTTACGGTTATAGCGTTCACCCCAAAGCTGCGATCCGTCTGAGACGTTTACCAGATCCACCTGCACGCCCAGGTTGTCGCCGAGCTGTACGATCTTGCCTGTGAGAACTGCGTTGACGCCAAGCTGTTTTCCAATCGCCGACGGGTCGGAGTCCTTTCCTTTGAAACTGAACGACGTACTGCGCGCCATGACGCGCATGTTTGGCAGTTGCGAAAGACCGTTGATTAAGCTTTCACTGATTCCGTCCGAGAGATATTCCATGGTTGCATCGCCGCTTGCGTTGACGAAAGGCAGGACGGCAATAGAGTTGCCCGTTGCGACGCTCTTGACGCGCTTTGTGTAGAAGTATGCGGCGACTGCGAGGACGATGCCGATCGCGATCGCGACAACGATCGATGCTTTCAACGACCGCGGTCTGGCAGTGGAGCGAGGGGCTGATTGCTTATGCTCTGAAGCTAAGGCTGTGGTTGGACCAGTAGTTCTGGATTCGCGTTCGCTGGTTGAGTCTGGTGGTGGAAGTGTTCTGGTTGCCGCTTCCTCGGCAGCGCCCGATTCCGCAACGAGCGGCGTGCCGTCCGCGCGACAGAAGAGCAATGAGTCGTCGGTTTCGACACGGTTACACTGGGGGCAGCGCTTCATCCGCGCGAGGATTCTCGCGAAGTAAGGTTCAACGGTCAAGATCGAGAGACAGATTCACCCGCACGCAGAATGCAGCTTTCTGTCGGCCCTTCAGGCCTCCCGCATCTATTTTTTCATGATCCAGAGGCTGCGCGCTTCGCGCTTGCCACTGGCTACCTTCTATCCGCGCCTTCGGCGCTCAAATCCCGCCATCGACCATCTCCGCGCCTTCGGCGCTCAAGCAAAAATCTCGCGTTGTGGGCAGGTTTTGAGGTATGGGAGGCTACTTCAACGTTTCCAACTGAGCTCGACACACTGACTGCACGAACCGAGTGTTCGCCCTGCTCCGCCGGTCGTCGTTACCATCGTCGGGGAGAAGCCACTCGCCGTCCTCGCCTTGGATTAGATGGCCGAGTTCGTGCAATAAAATCAATGCGCGCGCCTGCCGTGTTCCCGGCCGAAACGTGCCGACGTCGGGCGGGAACTTACGCGTCAGATCGGGACGTCGTTGGTAAAAACCGCCGTCGAGGTTTACGACTGCATTATCAAACAGACGGTACGACGTGCCTGTGGGTGCATCGAGAATCCTTCGTGGCCGTCCAGTCATTTGAAACGACACCTCACGCAGGAGCT
>DASZDV010000305.1:0-1716 GCA_035941575.1 Pyrinomonadaceae bacterium | reverse complement strand
TTCCGAAAGTCACGTTTGAAAGTACCGTCGAGCAGAGTTCCTTCGTCGTAACCACTCACCTGGCAATTAGTGATCGTGACATTCTCGGTAGCGCGCGCGTAACCGAGTGCAAACGAACTCTTCGGACAGATCGCATCGTCGAACGGCGAGTTGATCGTGCAGTTCGAGATCCGCACGTTCTTGCACGCATCGATATCTATGCCATCGCGGTTTGTATCGATCGTGACGTTGTCGATCGTCAGGTTGTCTACGCCGGTAGCGAGAATCGCGAAGTGCCCACCGTGCAGAATGCTGATGTCGCGAATGAGCACGTTGCGGCTCAGTTTCAAACTGATCGCTTTGTTACCCCAACCAGGTTCGACTGCATCACGCGGGTTTGGATAACCAAACGGTGCCGTTTTCGGATCGACCGGCACGTTTGCGAGGGCATCATTCTGCTCTTTTGTTCTCGACTGGCTACCACTGCGCACCAATCCCTTCCCCCAGATTCTTCCTGGGCCAGTGATGGAAATGTTTTGCAGGTTCTCGCCCCAGATCAGACTGTTGCGCCAATGACTGTGACCGAAGTCCTGATACGGGTCCCACTGATTCGGTTCGGGCAGATCGTACTTACCGTCGCCGTCGCGCGGATCGGCCGCAACGATGGTTGAGCCGTGATCGAGAAACAGACCAACGTTACTTTTCAAACGGATCGAAAACGAGCGGTAGCTACCCGCCGGAAACACGACGGTGCCGCCGCCTGCTGCGGCTGCTGCGTCGATGGCCTTGTTGATGGCGGGACTATCGAGAGCTTTGCCGTCACCTTTGGCTCCGTACGCCCTGACGTCGAAGACACGCGCGGCGCGAGAGCTCGGTTGCTGATAAGCAGCAGCGCAACAACACAGCGCCAGAAACAGAATCGAAAGGGTAGACCTGTGCCACGTTCCGGTTCGCTTCATTTTTCCTCCGAGGATTGTGGTTATACGGCTTGGAATTAACGCTTCACTACGCGTTGCGTTTTGCGGCAGCGCGCTGGAGACGCTCAGTTTCCACGATGGCCCGTTTGTGTGAGCCACGGCCGATCTCGCCGCCGCGATCGTGAGCGCTGATCTCAAAAACAAACAGCTTTCCTTCGCGCCCAGTATAGCGGGCGTTAGCGGTAACGAGAACCCCTGGCGGCGTTGGTGCGCTGTGAACGATGTCGACGGTGACGCCGACCGACATCTCGCCTGGGCCAAGCAGCGGTTGCAACACGCGCGCGGCCGCAGTTTCCATCAACGCGACCATTCGCGCGGTGGCGAGAACTGCGGGAAACTGATCCCCATGTTCTGCGGAAAGAGAGCTTGCGAGATCGTTTGGGCCGACGATGAGTTCCGCGGTTGCAGTCGCGTTAATTTCCGGTTCGGGCATGTTGGCGCTAAAGATACCTAGTACAATTCGCCCATGCAATTATCCAGGAAGTATGACGTGGCAGTGGTCGGCGCCGGCGTATTCGGTGTTTGGACCGCGTATCAACTACAACGCGCGGGTGCATCTGTGTTGTTGATGGACGCGTATGGACCAGGAAACAGTCGCGCCAGTTCCGGTGGCGAATCGCGCATCATGCGCCTGGGCTATGGTCCAGACGAGATCTACACGCGTTCGGCCCAACGCTCGTTTCAGCTTTGGCAGGAGCTGTCTGGTGAGAGTCCGCTGTTTCACCATACGCGTGTGCTTTGGCTTACGCGCGATGGCGAC
>DASZDV010000304.1:0-1648 GCA_035941575.1 Pyrinomonadaceae bacterium | reverse complement strand
AGAATGGTCTAAGCGGCAACGAACCGTTTCGTCTCTTCGAAGATTCGCGCGGCGATATCTGGATCAGCATCATCAGCACGCCGTCTAGCGCCACACTGAACCGTTGGGAGCGAGCAACGGGGAAGTTTTATGCGTATTCCTCCAAAACTCAGATACGCGCAGACAGCGCTGCGACCGCCTTCCAGGAAGATCTAAAAGGTAATGTTTGGATTGGTTTTTACTGGGGCGACTTAGCGCGTTTTCGCAATGGCCGCTTCGAGTTGTTTGGCAAAGGAGACGGCGTGCCCGCCGGCCTGATCCGCGCGCTGTATCGCGATCACCTGGGACGGCTTTGGATCGCGAGTACCGAAGGTGGTTTAGCGCGGATCGACGATCCGACCTTGGACCATCCGACCTTTGTGCATTACACCGTGAAGGAAGGGCTGTCCACAGATCAGATTACCTGCATCACAGAAGATCAGTGGGGTCGAATCTATGTCGGGACGGGTATTGGTCTCGATCGTCTCGATCCGCAGACCGGCCGAGTCAAACGCTACACAATTGCCGACGGCTTGCCGAACAGTTTTGTTAACGTAGCCTACCGCGATCACGACAACACGCTTTGGTTCGGGACTCTTCAAGGGTTATCGAAACTCGTACCCACGTTGGAAGAAAGATCCGAACCGCCGCCGATATTGATTCAACGCGTGCGAGCAGCCGGTAATGATCTGCGCATTCCGGACCTGGGCGTAACCCAACTCGACAACCTCAACTTCCCGGCAAGTAATAATCAACTGGAGATTAAGTTCGTCAGTCCGAGTTTTCGATCGGGCGATGTCCTTCAGTATCAATTCATGCTTGAAGGCGCGGATCACGATTGGAGTTCGCCGACGAATCAACGAATCGTGAATTATGCGAACTTGAGGCCTGGTAGTTATCGCTTTCGAGTGCGCGCCTTAAACGCCGACGGGCTCGTCAGCAAAGAGACGGCTTCAATCGTGTTCACGATCGTTCCGCCTGTTTGGCAGCGCTGGTGGTTCATTGCGTTGATCGTCCTGGCTCTCGTTGGCGGCACTCATCTCGTATATCGCTACCACACGCGCCGGCTTATCGAACTCGAACGAGTCCGCACGCGCATTGCAACTGACCTGCACGACGACATCGGCGCCAGTTTGTCGAAGATCGCCATCCTCAGTGACGTCGCCGGGCAGCAAATAGCCACGATGAATGACTCTCCAATAGCCGGTCCGTTGGTCCAAATCGCCGACACCTCTCGTGACTGTGTCGATGCGATGAGCGACATCGTCTGGGCAGTCAATCCACAGCGCGATCGTTTGAGTGATCTGACGTATCGCATGCGGCGCTTTGCCGAAGATCTGCTGGACGCGAAAGGGATCGAGTTTTCGGTTCGCTCCTCACTCGAGGAAAAGGATGTTCCGCTCGGCGCGGATTTGCGACGTGAGGTTTACCTGATTTTCAAAGAGTGCATCAACAATCTCGTCAAACACTCTGGCTGTACGAAGGCGGAGTTGACGTTTAGCATCATTGGCCCATGGCTGATTATCTCGATTTCTGACAATGGAAAAGGTTTTGCAGCAGCAGGTGCAAATGGCACGTCGGGAGGCATGGGCGGTCACGGCCTCACGAGTATGCAGCGACGCGCTCAGGC
>DASZDV010000303.1:0-2003 GCA_035941575.1 Pyrinomonadaceae bacterium | reverse complement strand
AAAATCGGCGCGTATTGTAGGATTCTCGGCGACTTGCCCTGAGGTATCTATATGTCTTTCAATTTGGCCGAGCGAGCAATGGAACGCGTGCTGGTAATAGACGACGACGTCGGCTTGTGCGAGCTGGTAGGAGAGTATCTTCAACCCGAAGGTTATACAGTTGAAGCTATTCACAACGGCGAACGCGGCGTCGATCGAGCTCTGTCAAATGAACACGATCTCGTGGTCCTGGACGTGATGCTTCCGGGCACAAATGGTTTCGATGTGCTGCGACGAATCAGAGCGCGCTCTCGTATTCCCGTGCTGATGCTCACCGCGCGCGGAGACGATGTCGATCGCATTGTCGGCCTGGAAATCGGCGCCGACGATTACTTGCCTAAGCCGTTCAATCCTCGTGAACTCGTTGCTCGCATTCGCGCGGTGCTGAGGCGCGCCCAGCCTGTTGAATCTGCGAGTACTGCTCGCGAAACAATTCGCGTTGGCGACATCGAAATGGATTCCAACACTCGCAACGTCCGCCGCTCGGGAGAATTAGTCGAACTAACAGGGGTCGAATACGATTTACTCGAAATACTGCTGCGCAACGCGGGCCAGATCGTCAAACGAGAAGATCTCGTCAAGGAAGTCCTCGGACGCGAACTGTCGCCGTTTGATCGCAGCATCGATATGCACGTCAGTAATCTGCGCAAGAAGTTGGGCCATCAGCTCAATGGTCTGGAACGAATCAAGACCATCCGCGGAGTCGGCTACATCTACGGCGCAACGACAGAAAAGCCTGAATGAAGATCCCGTTTCGCAGTCTGTATCTGAAAATTTTCATCTGGTTTTGGGTGGCGATGATCATCATCAACGTCGCGACCTTTGCCATCTTCGCACTCACGCGCCCGACGCCTGTTCGCAGGTCGTGGCGCGACCTCACGCAGGTTGGTCCAAACGCGCAGCGAGCGGCTGAGATTTACGAACAGTCCGGGCCCGCCGCTTTAACTGCCGCGTTACAGTCAACCGAAAAAGCTTCAGGCGTCAGCGCGACGTTTTTCGATGACAGCGGAAACGAACTTTCGGGTCGCACCGCACCACCGGGAGCCGCTGAACTGATTGCAAGAGCCGCCGAGAGTCGCGAGATCGAATTCAACTTCGCCGGCCGCGACACACTCGTCGCACGTCCCGTCGTTAGCGCGAAGGGACAGCGCTACATGTACGTCGCCCACATTCCGCGTCCGCCGTTTCAGCAGGGTCTGCAACCCCAGCTTTTGCGCCTGCTGGTGATACTCGTTATCGGTGGAATCTTTTGTTTTTGGCTGTCACGTTATCTCACTACTCCGCTGTTGAAGCTGCGCGGGACCACAAACGAATTGGCTGAGGGAAATCTCGGCGCGCGCGTTGCCGACAAACTCACGAAACGCCGCGATGAAGTTGGACAACTTGGACGCGACTTCAACGTCATGGCTGAACGTTTGGAGTCGATGGTGAAAGCGCAGCAACGTCTGCTTGGCGACATCTCGCACGAACTCCGTTCGCCACTCGCGCGTCTCGGCGTGGCGCTCGGTTTGGCCAGGCAACGTTCCGGTGTTGACGCGAACGGCGCTCTCGATCGGATCGAACGCGAGTCAGACAATCTCAACGAAATGATCAGTCAACTGCTCGAACTGACGCGCCTCGAGAGCGGCACTGACGGTCGCAAACGCAGCCCCGTCGATCTCGCGGCACTTGTGCGCGACGTGGCGGAAGACGCCGATTACGAAGCACGCAGCGTGAATCGTTCGGTACAGATTGTTTCCAGTGACAACTGTTCCATTAACGGTGTCGAGGAGCTATTGCGAAGCGCAGTCGAAAACGTCGTCCGCAATGCGGTTCGCTTTACTCCTGAGGGCACGGCAGTCGAAGTGGCTTTGAAACGGCAGAACGGCACCGGCGATCACTTTGCTGTTATCAGTGTGCGCGACCGCGGCAAGGGCGTTCCCGACGAAGCGCTCGAGAAGATCTTTCGGCCGTTCTATCGCACT
>DASZDV010000302.1:0-7331 GCA_035941575.1 Pyrinomonadaceae bacterium | reverse complement strand
AAAGCGATCGGCGCCGGTAACAAACAGTTGCCGCGCAGCAGCCCGACGTTGTGGAACATCGGTTATCACAAGGAGTTCTACTGGGACGGACGCAGCGGTTCACTCGAGAAGCAGGCGCTTGCCGCATGGACCGGTGCGAACATGGGCGCAAAGGCGGATGAGATTGTTGCCAAGTTGAATGCGCTCCAGGGATACAAGCAGCAATTTCAGAAGGTCTTTCAGAGCGACGCCACGCCTGACAATGTCGTGAAAGCGATTGCGGCGTTCGAACGCACGATCATCAGCGGCAACACGGCGTGGGATCGTTGGAAAGCAGGCGACAACCAGGCCTTGAGTCAAAGTGCATGGCGCGGGTGGAACATCTTCCAGTCGATCAAGTGCAACAACTGCCACGACGGCGTGCTGTTTACGGACCAGCAGTATCACAACGTCGGCATCGGCATGGACCAGAAGGAACCTGACGTGGGCCGGTTCAAGGTGACGAACAAACCGGAAGATACCGGCGCTTTCAAGACACCGACGCTCAGAGACATTGCGAAGTCAGCGCCTTACTTCCACGACGGTAGCGCGAAGACGTTGGAGGAGGCTGTGGATATCATGCTGGCCGGTGGAAAAGACAATCCGCATCTCGACAAGAAAAACTTGCAGGCGCATAAGCCGCTGCCTGAGCAGCGTGAGGATCTGCTCAACTTCCTGCGGTCGCTGTCGGTTGACAACTGCAACCTGTCGAAACCGGCTTTACCCCAAAAGTAAAACCGAACACGGATTAAGCGGATTTCTGTGCAATCTGTGGCCGAGTTGTTTTCAACCTCTTCTCAACTTCGCCCCAGGCGATGTTCGTGAAAAACGCCTCGATGTATTTCGGCCGTTCTGCGGGTTTGTAGTCGAGCAAAAACGCATGCTCCCAAACGTCCATGACCAAAATCGGCGCGAACCCTGCGACGTTGCCCGTTTCATGCAACGTGATCCAATGGTTCGACAAACGACCGTTCGTCGGGTTCTGGTAGCAGATGGCCCAACCCACACCGCGCATCTTTCCAATGCCTACGAAATCCGCTTTCCAGATTTCATAGCTGCCGTAGGATGTTTCGGCCGCCTTCGCGAACTGCGACGATCTATCCGGATCGCCGGTGCCGCCGCCGCTGAGTAAGTTATCGAAGTAGTATTCGTGAAGGACCATGCCGTTGTATTCGAAGCCGAGTCTGCGTGTCAGCTCAGAGTAAGCAGGCATCTCTTCCTGATCGACGTTACCGTCTTTGATGAACTCGGTAATTCTGTCGGTTAGGTTGTTGGTTTCTTTGACGTAGCCTTCGTAGAGTTTGAAGTGCATTTCCAACGTTTGGTCGGAGATGCCCTTGAGGCCGCTAAGATTGAACTGTCGCGCTTGATAAGAGCCGCTGGTAGTCATTTTATTTCCTTCCCTTTGTTCGCCCGAACTACTCTACTTCCCAAAGATCACCCAGTCGCCGTGGGACGTCCCCATGAACCAGAGCATCGGTAGCGAAAGCCACGCATTTGTTCGCGAAGCGAGAAATGCCTGGCGAGCCAATTCGGGGGGCGCTGCCGGACCTGTGCCCGCGGTTGCGGCCAGGATCCGTTTATTGTTGGGCCAGATAATTCCCCAAACATTCAACAACATCAAAATACCGTACGCGCCGCCAACTCCGATCGAATACGACTTGTTGCTAGCGTAACTTTCAGTGCCGATTGTCATTGCCGAAGTGAAGAAGCTGACGAGGCCGTAAGTAAACAGCGCGACCAGGAGGAATATCACGATTGCGAAAATGCGACCGTCTTTGGTCAACGCCGGCACCTTCTTGATGATCAGAAACTCGATTCCAAAAAGAACAATCGGATACAGGATCCAAATGAACAGCACGTACCAGACATTGACGTGTCCACCGCCGAGGGTATTCGCGTTTCTAACATCCGGTGTGACGATGTACATCGCGTAGTACGTCAACCCAACCAGCACAGTCACCACCGCGCCCCAACGGAAGAACCAAAGTGCGCGCCCAAGCAGGTCGGGGTTTACCTTTTTCTTGGTTTCGGCGTCGAGGCCCTTCTGAAACGGAACATTGACGAGGTTAAAGAAATAGAGCAACCCGATCCAGGTGACGCCGGCAACGAAATGGGCCCAGCGCAGGATAATTCGGGGGAGTGCATCGCCGACGGGTGAGTTAAAAACTCCGTCAAAGAAAGCCAGACTGATGGGGAGATGAGCAGTTGACTCAATTAGCATACGTCCTCCGTGATGTTAGCCTGGAATTACGGCCGAAGATTACACCCAGACCAACCCATGACGCAATCATGGCCTATTCATCCAAAGGTCGTGGGCCTGGATCGATGCCACGCACACTCGCCTGATTGATCACACGAACTCGCAGGTCGTTCTCAACGTGAATTTGGCACGACAAACGAGTGTTTGGCGCGAGCTCAGATTCGACAGCGAGACGATTTCGTTCGAGCTCGCGCATCTCACCGGGTTCGCCTTCAAGGACTTCGACGCGGCAAGTAGTGCAGCGGGCGTTGCCCCCGCAGCGGTGAAGAATGTCAATTCCAGCGTCTTCGATGACCAGCACCAGTTTCTTTCCGGCAGGTGCTTCAGTTTCAACCAGACCAGTGGCAGTTTCAGCTTGGATCTTAGGCATCTATGTTTGCTCCGAGTTAATGGTTTTTTAGTGCTTAGGGGTGAGTAGATCAAGCTCCATAAACGTCGTGGTGTCAACCGGGGTGTTGTAGTAAGGCGGGATTTCAACAAAGCCGATGGACCGATAGAGGGCGATCGCGCGGTCCATTCTGCCGGGTAGCGTGTCGAGACGCATGTGCGTGTAACCGATCTTTCGCGCCTCTTCGATGATTGCCTCAACCAGGACGCGGCCCAGACCTCGGGCGCGATATTCAGGACGAACAAACAATCGCTTCATTTCGCACGTTGTTGGTCCAACCGGGCGCAAGGCGATGCAACCGAGGAGTTGATCGTATTCTCGCGCGAGTAGCAGACGGCCTTGAGGCGGCGCGTAATCACCCGGCAGGTTTGCGAGTTCGTCGGCGAAGTTTTGAAAACACAGGCTGATTCCCAGGCCTGCTTCGTACTCTTTGAAGAGTTCTCGCGCCTGGTCGATTTCGCTTGGTGTCGTGGCTTGAGTGATTCGTAGCACAGTTAGGTTAGTGGAATTAAGAACCAAGAAAAAACAAACAAAACGGACTATAAAAAAAACAGAAACGGGAGACAGGATCGCTCCCGTCTCCCGTCAAAAACTATTCGCCGCGTGCCTTAGGCGGTAAACGAAGAGCCGCACCCGCAACTGCCGGTGGCATTCGGGTTTCTAAACGTAAAGCCCGAACCCATTACGCCCGTCACGTAATCGATCTCAACGCCATTCAGATATTGCGCGCTGAACATGTCCACAAACATGCGCACGCCTTTCTCGTCAAACACGAAATCGCCTTCGCGCGACTGTTCTTCAATGTTGAGGCTGTACTGGAAGCCCGAGCAGCCGCCCGGCACGACCCGGACGCGGAGGCCTGCGCTCTGCGGTAAATCTTCTTCGCCGGCCATAAACTTCTTGATCTCAGTTGCGGCTGAGTCGGTGACGTTAAGTGTTACGGTTGGCGCTTCGGTTGCTGACATGATCTTTCCTCATTCCTTCTATAATTCGTCGTCGGCATCTATCTTATTGCCCTTTGCCTAAAACGACAAGTTCGGGTTTCATCGCCTCTATTGAGACTTGTCGAGCCACTTCTTCCGACACTTTTCGGAAGGCTTGCGCTTGCGGCGACTCCGGATGGCTGACCACGACCGGCACGCCTTTGTCGCCGCCTTCACGGACTTCGATTCCCAGCGGCACAGCGCCCAGAAACGGCACGTGATAACGCTGCGCCAACGCGTAACCGCCGCCTTCGCCGAAAATGTTGTAACGAACGCCTGTGTCTGGCGCGACGAAGTAGCTCATGTTTTCAACGATTCCCAACACGGGTATCGCCACTGTTTCAAACATTCGCAACGCGCGTCGCACGTCGGCAACCGCCACCAGCTGCGGCGTTGTCACCAGCACTGCGCCTTGCACCGGAACCAACTGCGCCAGAGACAACTGCACGTCGCCGGTTCCCGGCGGCATATCGACAATCAGGTAGTCGAGCTCGCCCCACTTCACGTCTGACAAAAACTGTTTGACGAGACCGTGCAGGATCGGACCGCGCACGATCATCGGTTTATCGCCGGGCTGCAGTAGCGCCATCGACATGAACTTCACACCGAACGCTTCGATTGGCACCAGCTTATTAACCTCTACTTCGGGCCGCGCCTCGCTCGCACCCAGCATGATGGGAACGTTTGGACCGTAGACGTCCGCATCCATTATTCCGACGCGTGCGCCGTCCAATGCGAGCGAAACGGCCAGGTTCACGGCCACCGTCGATTTGCCAACGCCGCCTTTTCCTGACGAGACCGCGACGATGTTACGAACGCCTTCAATAGAAACCTTTTCACCAAAACCCCGCCCTTTCGGGACCTCTGCGTCCATCGTGACGGACACGGACGTGACGCCGGGCAGACCGCCCACGATTTCTTTCGCGGCGCTCTCCATTTCAGCTTTCACAGGGCAGGCCGGAGTGGTCAGTACGATGCGAAACGAGATGTTGCCGCCGTCGATTTTGAGGTCGCGGACAAAGCCGAGTGTGACGATATCTTTGTTGAGATCAGGGTCTTTGATCTGGCGCAGACTGTCGAGTATTAGCTGTTCGGTCAATTGATTCATGGATGTTAGAAGCGTAGCTGATTTCGAGAGTTTTTGACAAACCGGAAACACGCGGGTAGTTTCAGCAGCGAGTGTCAGTGTTGTCCGAAGTAGCCACCGACCATTTCTTCAATCCGCGAAACGTAGGGGAGGCGGACGAGCCGAGTTTTACGGGCCGAGCCGCGTCGCTCATCTGCGGCGCGCACGTGCGGTTTTCGATTCAGGTCGATGAACGTCAGGTGGTCTCGCAGGCGAAGTTTAAGGCGGCGGGGTGTAGTGTGCTCGTTGCGTCTACGTCGGTCTTGACCGAGCGGGTTTTAAATGTCCCGACTGCCGAAGCGGCCATCATCGGGCAGGATTGTGACGAATTAACACGCAGCTTCCGTAATCTCGAGCCGGGTAGAGAACACTGTCCAAAGCTCGCCTGCGAAGCGTTAATCGCCGCGATTCGCGAGTACAGCGATGCTGCTCGTGACGAGTGGGTTGGAGACGAGGCGCTCATCTGTACGTGCTTCTTTGTTTCAGAGCGCACGATCGAACAGGAGATTGCGACGCACGGACTGAAATCCGTGGCCGAAGTCACTCGCGCCTGCAACGCCGGCGGCGGCTGTGGATCTTGTCATCAATTAATCCAGGAAATTCTGGAGACCCCGAAATGATCTACCTTGATAACAACGCCACTACCCAGGTTGCACCGGAAGTTCTCGAAGCGATGCAGCCTTATCTCTCGAAGTTCTTCGGTAACCCGTCTTCCGCCCACACGCTCGGCCGTGAAATGAAGCAGGCGGTCGAACAGGCGCGTGAACAGGTTGCCAGTCTGGTCGGCGCAGCGGATACGAGCGAGATTGTTTTCACTTCATGCGGTTCGGAGTCAGACAATTGGGCCATTCGTGGAGTTCTGGCCACGCAACCCTCAAAACGCCACATCATCACCACGCAAGTCGAACATGAAGCGGTGCGCAATGTTTGTCGTTTGCTGGAGAGCGATGGTTATGAAGTGACGTGGCTCGGCGTCAGTGAAACCGGCGAACTGGATCTCGATGCGTTGCGCGTGGCGTTAAGACCTGACACGGCGTTGGTCTCGATCATGTTAGCCAACAACGAAACGGGCGTGTTGTTTCCGATGGAAGAGATCGGCCGGATCGTACGCGAACGTTCGGAAGCGATCTTTCATGTCGATGGCGTTCAGGCGGTAGGGAAGATTCCGATCGACTTGCGACGCACTGAGGTCGATCTGTTTGCGTTGTCAGGTCATAAGCTTCACGCGCCTCAAGGCATCGGCGCGCTCTACATGCGAAACAACATGTCGCTGCCGTCGTTCATCATCGGTGGCGCGCAAGAGCAGCGACGGCGCGCCGGAACTTTGGCGGTGCCGAACATTGTCGGGCTTGGCGCAGCGTGCCGGCTGGCGCAACAAGACAACGGTCACGGGCGTGTAGAGAAGCTTCGCAACAAGCTCGAAGATTGGATTTTAGATGAGATTCCAAACACGCGGTTGAATGGGACGCGAGATCGCTCAAAGCGCTTACCAAACACCTCGAACATTTCGTTCGAGTACCTTGAAGGGCAGAATATTTTGCTGCATCTCGATCAGGCGAGTATCTGTGTTTCCACCGGTTCCGCGTGTCACTCGACCACGCACGAATCGTCAGCGACCTTGAAAGCGATGAACGTGCCTTACACCGCGGCGCAGGGTTCCATTCGTTTCTCTCTCGGGCGTTACAACACCGAAGCCGATATTGAAACGACACTTCGCGTGCTGCCCGGAATCATCGAAAAGCTCGCCAAAATGTCTCCGTATGTCCTATAGGACTTAAATGCCCTATATGTCCTATACTGTTCTGTTGGAGAGCCGAATAAGATTTTCGAAAGGGTCTGACGATACGAAATGAGCACTGTTATCGAACCGCCTGTTTCTCACGCTGAAAAACATGTCGAAGAACTCGACACTGTGACTATCCGCTTCGCCGGCGACTCCGGTGACGGTATGCAGCTGACGGGTACGCAATTCACCAACACGTCTGCCGTCGTAGGCAACGACATTTCCACACTGCCCGACTTCCCCGCAGAGATTCGCGCTCCTGCCGGCAGCTTGCCGGGTGTCAGCGGATTTCAATTGAACTTTTCCAGTCAGGACATCAAAACCCCGGGCGATCAACCGAACGTGCTGGTGGCGATGAACCCAGCGGCGTTGAAAGTTAACCTGGCCGATCTCGAAGAAGGCGGAACGCTCATTGTCAACACCGACAGCTTTACGCCTGAGAACCTGAAGTACGCGAATTACGCAACCAATCCTCTCGAAGACAATTCGCTCGCGGGTTATCGCGTGCACAAGTTGCCCATCACGACGCTCAACATGAACGCGTTGAAGGGCAACGTCGAACTGTCGCGCAAGGAGATCGATCGCTCGAAGAACTTCTTCGCTCTCGGCGTGCTCTACTGGCTCTACGATCGGCCGATGGAGAACACGCCGAGAGCGAAGAAGTTCTTCGAGCGAAGTTTGGCAAGAGCCCGGAGTTGGCGAAAGCGAACGAGATCGCACTTAAGACTGGTTACAATTTCGCCGATACAACTGAAGTCTTCACCACGCAC